>JAUMWO010000059.1 GCA_030529605.1 Bacillota bacterium
CATTGCATATACTTTCCGTTCACGGCGCGAGAGACCGTGGACTCGTGCATCTCGATATCCTCGGCGACTTCGCGGAGCGTAAGCGGCTTGAGATAGGCGACTCCATGCTCAAAAAAATCCGCTTGATGGTGCAGAATCGAGCGACAGACTTTGTAAATCGTGCTCCGGCGCTGCTCGATCGCCTTGATCAACTTTAGAGCGGATTGAAGCTTCTTGGCGAGATAGTCGGTCGTCGCCTTGTCGGTTTCGATGCTCTTAAACAGATCGCGGTAGTATCCGCTGATGACGAGGCGCGGCGCACTGCTTTCATTGACGAGGATGCTGTATTCACCCTGAAAGCGCTCGATCGTCACGTCGGGACTGATGTATCGTGTGTCGCGTGCGCTGGCGTAAAGTGCGCCGGGGCGCGGATCGAGTGAGCGGATGCGGTCAAATGCGGTTTGAATCGTAGATGGGGATGTGTCGAGCTCTTTCGCGATCGCCGCGATGCGGTTGGACGCGAGGGCGTCGAGATGATCGCGCACGAGGAGCGATTCGAGGGATTCGCCGAATCCTCGTGCATCGAGTTGGATCAAGAGACATTCCTTGAGGTCACGCGCTCCGATGCCGGCCGGGTCAAAACTTTGGAGCGTACGGATCAATTGGGACGCTTCGGCGTCGGATAAGAAAAACCGCTGGGCGAGTTCGGCCGCGGTGCACCGAAGATAACCGGATTCATCGAGGGATTCGATGAGAAAATGCATGGGAGCCTGAAGGTGATCTTCCAACTGCGAAAAAGCAAGCTGCTCGATCAGATAGGTGCGCAGGTCCTGCTCGACGGCAGCGTCCGGCGGATCGTAGTCCATGTCGGTGGCCGAGATCGGAATCCCGCGTTGCTCCGAGCTATCCAGGATGCGCCGAATCGTCTCGCTTTGCGCGTCGTTTATCGCAAACGCGGAGGGAGTTTCGGCGGTATGGGGTTCGCCCGGGCGCTCCATGCGTTCCAGTACGGGATTGTTCAAGAGTTCTTCGCTCACAAATTCGCCGAGTTCGAGCGCGCTAAACTGCAAGATCTCAATGGCTTGCTTGAGCTCCGGCGTCATGATCAGCTTTTGCGTCTGCTGAAGTACTAAAGAAAAATCCATTCTCATAACGTCATTGTAACAAGAATGGAGTCATAAAGCAAGATATGTGCCAACCTTGAGGCGAACGCCTCCGGTTGAGATTTCTTAAAACCGTATCATCCGCAGCGCATCGCGGATGTCCTTGGGCAGTTCCACTTTGAAACGGAGCGGTTCGCCGGTGCGCGGGTGCACGAACTCCATCGCACAGCAGTGGAGAGCTTGGCGTGGAATCCAAGGGGAAGGATGGCCGTAAAGTGTATCCCCGAGCACCGGATGTCCGATGTATGCCATATGGACGCGAATCTGATGCGTGCGGCCGGTGAGCAGGTCGAGTTCGACGAGGCTGACAGACGAAATGTTTTGCTGTCGGTGGAGAGCGGAGATCGGATGGGTCTCCAGCGTCCGATAGCGTGTGATCGAGGGCAGGCCGTGCGGGGTGACACCGCGGAGGATGTCGTCCGGAGAAAGGCGGTCGATCGGAGCATCGATGGTTTCGGATGAGGGAGTGCTGCCTTCGACGAGCGCGAGATAGGTCTTGGAGACGGTACCGGCCTTCATCTGTTCGGAGACGCGCTGCTGCGCGTTCGCATTTTTGGCGATGAGGAGAAGCCCGGACGTGTCGCGATCCAGACGGTTGATGAAGCGGATCTTGTAGTGCTCGCCCCGCTGCAGTTGGTGATATGCGACGGCATTGCCGAGCGTGCCGGTCGGATGTCCTTTGGTCGGGTGTACGACGAGAAAGGGGGGTTTGTTGACGACGAGAAGATCGTCGTCCTCGAAGCAGATGTCGAAGCGGATGTTTTCGGGTTCGAAGATGTTTTCCTCACGCAAAAAAAATACCGCAACGCGATCGCCGGGCTGCACGATCCGGTTGACCGAGCCGAATACCTCATTCAAAGCGACGAGATTGTTTTGCTTGGCGCGTCGGATGCTGCGGCCGGACAGCATGAGTTTCGTAGCGAGGATGTCGATCACTTTCAATCCGGCTTCTGCAGTATCTACGGTATATTGGAGCGGTTTGGTGTGGTCGGTGGAATCGGTTTGAATTGTTCTGCGTCGCATAGGTCTCTCGCCGGATCAGGTCACAATGCGGAAATGAAAGAGCATGGTCGGAGTGTATTCGGTGGCATCCACGACGATATGCTTTTCAAAATGTTGCTCGGCGATGGTCTGCTTGGCGTCGAGGGAGATGCCTTGTCGAAAAAAGATGAGGTCCGCTACCACGGGTTTCCACCCATAGCGGACCAACATCGCATATTGAACGGCATCGAGCAGTTTGGTCGGAACCGCACCATAAATATTCCCGAAGAGAATCGGGTAATGACGCCAAAATTCACGATAGATTTCTTGCGCCTCGGATCGTCGAAGCTCTTGCTCGCGTTCCGCCGCGTATTGGTCGAGCTCGCGGTTTTCCGGATGCGCGAAGGTCGAATACAACGGCTTATATAAAAATTCGATCGTTCCGGTCGAACGAAAGTAAGAATCGGATGGCATGGGATCCCCTCTGTTTCGAAATGCTAAACCAAGATTATCTCGATTATAGCATATCGATGGGACTTAGCCCAGCGTCAAGAGGAGCGCCATCTTAAACTGTTGGGTTGCCTTTACGGAGTGGAGACCGGCTTTGGCAAAATGGAAATTGTCTCCGGCTTTCACTTGGTGCTCCTTGCCTTCATAGACGATGATTCCCTCACCGTCCAAAGCAAAAATCAGCGCTTCGCCCGGTGCGGCATGCTCCGAAAGCCCGGTGCCTGCATCGAATGCCATGATGACAAATTTCATTTTGTCGTTGCGCAAGATGTCCATATTGACGATTTTGCCGGCTTGATACGGAACGAGGTTGGCGAGTTGAAATGCCTCGCCTGCTTTGATTGCTGCATTCATGTTGTCATTCCTCCCTATTGCGATTTCTGTATAGACTGCACCATCCGATGTTCTCATGCCCACCGGGGTATCCGTCGGTGTCAAAATGCTGTCGTTTGCTCCGAGTGTCCGCTCAAATCCGTCAGTGCCGTAGACGGTCAGGCTGCCGGATGCCATCACAATCAGTTTATGGTATGTATAAATCTCAGCACTGATGTCCGTGTCTTCGGCGAGCGAGAAGTAGATGATCTCATTCTGACCGCTATGGATTTCCTTGGAAATCGTGCAGCCCGGAACCGGTTGGTTTTCTTTTGCGATGGAGAACACCGCTCCTACTGTTTCTTTCATCCGTTCCTTCCTTGGTTGTCGGTACGCATCGATGCGCTCAGTTGTAGTATATCGGGTGTGGGCACTGGGTGGTGTATCCTGAGATACATTTTTATAATAGATTTTCATAATTGTGTTGTTTTGATGTATAATTCGAACAGAGGATGCGGTCCTCCGGGGAGGCGTGCATGGACTACGCGATTCTCGAGCGTTGCTCTCTGTTTGTTGGAGTATCGCGCGATGAGATCAAAAGGGTGCTGGAGAAGGTCCACATCGAAGGGAAGAATACGGTAAGGATCAGATCGTGATTCGGACATTGGAGGATGCGGACCGTGTCGGCGTGATATTGGCCGGACGGGCTCAGGTGCAGAAAGTGTTTCCCAATGGGAGTCAGGTTCATGTCGCGGTACGGATGCCGGAAGATTTGATCGGCCCCGTCGCGGCGTTTTCGTCGGTCGGAAAATTTCCTTGGGATATCGTGGCTTTGGATGAATTGAGTGTACTGTTTTTCGACAAAAATGATTTGCTGCGGCTGCTGGGTCTGAATGCTGCTTTTATTCGGAATTTTATCAATCAAATCGCGACCGCCGCTTTTACCTTGCAGCAAAAAATCGAGTTGTTTTCTTATCACGGAATCGCGCAGAAGATCGCATTTACTTTGCTCATGCATCGCCATCAGAGTGGGCGGGAGTTTTATCCGATTCCCGTGTCGATCACCAAATGGGCGTTGTCGATGAATGTGTCGCGCCCATCGCTTCACAGAGAACTCAAGAAACTTGAGAGTCAAGGGATCTTGCAGATCACGCCGCGCGGTGTGCGTATTCTGCGCGCGGATGCTCTCCAAACCATTTTGGAGCAGCAGAGAACGCGCTGAGGAGGTTGGTATGCGTTTGGGCATGGATATCGGTGCATCGGGCTGTCATTTCGTCTTACTTGCCCCCGATGGCAAGATCGTATTTCGTCGTTCCCTTCTCCACCACAACCGGGTCAAGGAAGTCGTGCTGGAAACCTTGCGTATGCTCGAGGAGAGAATGGGCGGCGAATCGCTTCGTCTCTCTGTCTGCGGGAGTATGTCGCATCGCATCGGGATGTCGAGCGACCGGATCGAATCGGAGCTGATCGCGCTCAATACGGGAGTCGAGCATTGCTATCCCGCAGCTGCAAGCTGGATGTCGATCGGCGCACAGAATACATTCTATGTGGAAAAACGGGACGGAAGAGAACCGAAGATTCGTAGGAATTCGAACTGCTCAGCGGGAACCGGGGCTTTCTTTGAGGAGCAGGCCGGACGTCTCGGAATCCGGCTCGATGAGATATCGGATTTGGTCAATCGCGCGCAGTTTGTACCCCATATTGCGGGGCGATGCAGTGTGTTTTCCAAGACGGATATGATCCACCATATGCAAGGTGGAGCGGCAACGGCGGACCTCTTGATGGGCATTTGTTATGCGCTCGTCAGAAACTATAAAGCGAATGTCGTACAAAACCGCGATGTCAAAACACCGGTGCTTTTGTTGGGCGGTGTGATGAAGAATGCGGGGGTCGTGCGAGCGATTAAGGATTTGTTCCGGCTGGACGAGCGAGATATCATTCTCGACGAAAATGCGGAATATCTCCCGGCGATCGGCTGCGCTTTGCTGGCGACTCATACGATCCGGATCGATGAATTGATCCGGGCGGTGCAATCTTCGGAAGCTCGGGCAAGGGATTCCGATTTGCCGCCCTTGTTCCGTTATCGAGATGTTGCCGATCGATTTGAGATCCAATCGGCAGAGATGCTGCCGGGGAAAGCTTGGTTGGGGGTGGATATCGGATCGACAAGCATCAATCTGGTTTTGCTTGGCGAAGACAAGAAAATTCGTTATCACCGGTATGTTAAGAACACCGGACAGCCTGCTAAAGTGGTTCGCCAAGAGATTGAGCGGTTACAAGCGTTGTTGCCTAGTAGTTTGACGATTGAAAAAATAGCCGTGACCGGCTCGGGGCGCGAAATGATCGGGAAGGCGGTCGGCGCCGATCTGATCATCAATGAAATCACGGCGCAAACAGAAGGGGCGGTCTTGTTTCAACCGGATGTCGAGACGATTTTTGAGATCGGCGGTCAGGATTCGAAGTATATGTCCCTTCGTTACGGGCAGATGATCGATTTTGAGATGAACAAGGTCTGCGCGGCCGGCACGGGCGCCTTTTTGGAGGAGCAAATCAAGAAGCTCGGGATTACGATGGCGGAATTTCGTGATTACGCGATGAAAAGCGAGCGCCCCACTTCGCTGAGCGATCGTTGCACTGTTTTTATTGAAAGTTCGATCACCGATGCTCTCGCGCGAGGAGAACGAATGGAAGACGTCTGTGCAGGACTTGCATACGCCGTGGCCAACAACTATTTGAACCGCGTCGTCAACCGAAAACCGATTGGGGAGAAGGTTGCGATCCAAGGAGGTATCGCTTATAACGAAGCCGTCGTATGTGCCTTTCGCGCGTTGACCGGGAAACGGATTGCAATCAGCCCTTGGTTTGCTGTCACCGGGGCGCTCGGTGCGGCGAGTTTGTGTACGAATTCTCAGTATCTGCATTTTGACAAAGAGACCAATCAAGCCAAAAATCGGCAGCAAAATGAGCAGGCGGAGAAATCCTATTTGGGGGATTATGTCTCGCCGAAGGGTGATAAACCCGTGGTCGGAATTCCTCGTGTGTTGTTTCTGCACAAAATGTTTCCACTGTTTCGGACGCTCTTCACGAAGCTCGGCTTTGATGTCCTGCTGACTCCGCTGACGACACCGGAAATTGTCCGACTCTCCCAGAAATACTCTGTTGCCGATACCTGTTATCCGGTTAAGCTCGTGCATGGGCATATTGCTTGGCTTCTGGAACACAAGGTCGATTATATTTTCCTTCCGCGGCTGTATACCATCAAACACAAGGGGTCCAAGGCGCGCAAAGACTACTCCTGCGTCTATATGCAAACTTCGCCTCTCTTGATGGAGCAAGCATTTCGGTTCAGCGAACGAGGTGTGAAGCTGTTGATGCCCGAGTTGAGTCTCAATTTCGGCAAAAAGTTTATGCTGCAATCCTTGCTCGGCCTGGCAAAACAACTGGGAAAATCCAAGATCAAAACTTTTTTGGCCTTGATGAGCGGGATGCGAACGTTGATCGCGCATTCGCATCGGTTGGAGCAGATCGCAAACGATGTGTTGAATGCGAGGCAGCCGGTCTTTGTGTTGGTATCGCGGATGTACAATCTGTCCGATCCGATTTTGAATATGGGGATCGAGGAGGAGTTGCACCGAATGGGATGCCGCGTCATACGGTTGGAACATCTACAAGCGAGCGTGGTGGAAACGCCGGGGTACGACAACATGTGTTGGCCGTTCGGACAGCATCAGATTACCGGGATGGAGATCATTCGCCGACATCCGCACCTCCATCCGATTTACATCACCAACCATGGATGTGGCCCGGACACCGCGTTGCAGCATTACATCGAAACTCTGTTGGAAGGCAGAACTTTCCTGCATCTCGAAGTGGATGAGCACTCATCTCGTGTCGGAGTGATCACACGTTTGGAGGCATTTCTTTACTCTTTGAATCGTGAAGATAAGATAGGCATAGATCACCGCCTGCAGCAGGATCCGCTGCCTGCTCAGTCGAGCCCGGAGAACCGAGATGAGGAGAAGGAGATCTGGCTGTTGCCGGAGCTCGGGATTTATACGGGACTCTTGATGCGTGAAGTGCCGCGGGGTGCTGAAATCTTGGTGGCTCCATCACGCAAGCGGCACCGGCATTTCAATTATGCGATCAATAAGGAGTACTATTCTTTGTTGTTGCAGTTGGAAGAGTTTCTTCATGCCGTCGAGCCGGGCGTGCGCTACAAATTGTTGTTTCCGACCGATGAAGGTGCCGAGGTGTTCTCGCAGTACGGACATTTGATGCAACAAGAACTGACACGTCGAGGTTTCCCGACGGAGCTGGTTTCACCATTCATCGAAGACATCCCGAAGCGCAAAGAGTGTATGGAACTGTTTTTACGAATGATGCTTCTCGAACTGGGTGAGATCGCAGGGCAATCCGCGACCGGCGAGTTGTTGTGCGATGCGGAAACATCTCCTGCGACTCTCATGCAGAAGCTGCTCTCTGTTTCGAAATCCGCCGGAGATGTGCTGCGGCAAAGGCGTTACAAGGTCTTGATGATCGGCGAACCGCTTTGCCTTTATAAAACCTCGATTCGAGAACGTTTGTGCGGTGAAGCTTGCGCCGGAATTTGGATTCCGATGCCGCTATCAGAAGCGCTTCTGTTTCATTGGAAGGACATCGACCGGGAGGGAGAAAATTCCGCCATTATCGAGTCGCTGGAGAGAATTCGCGGAGCGGTGATCGCCGAGATGGGAGACCGATCGATCTATACGAGTTTGGATCGGCTGTTCGGGGCAAGTGCGGGACGGCTGGATTTCTGTGTCGGAAATATGGCGCGCTATCGCTTTGCAAAGCTGTTGTCCCTACAAGGATCCATGTTTGACGGCGTGCTTATGGTGCAGTCCAATGAAGAGAACGTTGCGACGATCTTGAAGGCAATGACCGAGCGCTACGAAGGAGACGTCGGTCTTCCGGTATCCTGGGTGAACCTCGATTTTGAGCATGGTCCGAACCGGGAGGAAATGGCTCTGTTTATGCATGCGATGCGCTCCCGGGAGAAGGATATATCGGGCTCTATGCTATAATAAGCATAATCTGTGAGGTGACCTATGCTTGAAAAAGCGACTCGATATTTGCTCCCGCTCTTCCTGATCGGCCTCGCTGTCGTAATCGGGCTGAAATTGTTGACCCTGCTTGTCCCGATTTTGCTTGCATATCTCGTATCGCTCCCGCTGGGTAAACTGGCTCAGGCGATCGCGAAGAAAACGCGGTTGCATCCGGGGATCGTGACGGCCTTCCTCGTGATCCTGACGCTGGCTGTTGTCGGTGCGCTGATCGGATTCGGGGTGTATCGCCTCGTGGTGCAATTGTCGGGTTTTCAAAATTATCTGAGTGATATCGGGGAAACGGTGAAGCAGATTACGGAGCAATTGCCGAAGGACGGTATCTTTTCCTTTATGCCAAATTTCTACAATACCGTGATGGACAATCTGAGCGAGATCACGGGTTTTGCGACGAAGTTCATCGTCGAGCGGGTCAAGGCGTTGCCGAGTTTTCTGATCTCGCTTCTGTTCTTCCTGCTATCGCTCTTTTTCTTTATGAAAGATGCGCCGCTGATCGAACGCAAAAAGCAGGAGCTTCTCGCACGCTGGGACGGTTCGGATCACATGCGCCGCGTCGTCGGCAAGACGGTGCTGCAGTATCTGAGAGCTCAGCTTCTCCTTCTGTCGATCACCTTTGCGATCTCGTTCGTGCTGCTGATGCTCTACGGTATCCCGTACTTCCCGCTCGTCGCGCTTGGAATCGCGTTTGTCGACGTGCTGCCGCTCCTCGGACCGGCAGTCGTGTATATGCCTTGGATCGGCTTCACTCTGTTGACCCGGGACTTCAAACTCGCTGTGCTGCTCGCCGTCGCCTACGTCGTGACGACTCTGACGCGACAGATTTTGGAACCGAAGATCGTCAGCTCCAGCATGGGGGTGCATCCGCTCTTTACGATCTCGACGCTCTGCGCATCCTACGGCTTGTTCGGGGCGAAGGGGCTTCTGATCGGAATTTTCCTCGTGATGCTGGTGCTCGTAGCGGTGCGGGTCGTCGCTGTCGTCAAAGAAGAAAAAACGAAGATCCAGACGAGAGCGCAGGAGCCTCGGTAGTCATCGAGAGGTTCTATGGCGCAATCTGTACCTTTGTCAATGATGTGAGACTTTTTTAGAGAAAAAAGGGCAGTATGTATG
>JAUMWO010000060.1 GCA_030529605.1 Bacillota bacterium
CGACGCGGTAAACACCGGAGCGCCGATTTCGGTTCCTGTGGGAAGCGCGACACTCGGGCGTTTGATCAATGTACTCGGAGAAACCATCGATGAAGCGCAGCCGATCGATCCGTCGCAGGCGGAGTTCTGGCCGATCCATCGCGATGCGCCTACCTTTGTGGAGCAAGGAACGACTGCGGAGATGCTCGAAACAGGGATCAAAGTCGTCGACCTGATCGCCCCGTATTCCAAAGGAGGAAAAATCGGTCTCTTCGGAGGTGCCGGAGTCGGTAAGACCGTCATCATCCAGGAGCTGATCAACAACATTGCGACCAATCACGGGGGACTGTCCGTATTCGCCGGCGTGGGAGAGCGCACACGAGAAGGAAACGACCTCTACCACGAGATGAAGGATTCCGGGGTCATCGACAAGACGACTCTGGTATTCGGTCAGATGAACGAGCCGCCGGGAGCACGTATGCGCGTAGCGCTGACAGGACTCACCATGGCGGAGTACTTCCGGGATCAGGAAGGAAAGGACGTTCTTCTCTTTATCGACAATATTTTCCGATTCACGCAAGCCGGTTCGGAAGTTTCGGCTTTGCTGGGACGTATGCCGTCTGCCGTCGGCTACCAGCCGACACTGGCGACCGATATGGGAGCGTTGCAAGAGCGCATCACTTCTACGGCGAAGGGTTCCATTACTTCGGTTCAAGCCGTCTATGTCCCTGCGGACGACTTGACGGACCCTGCGCCGGCGACGACCTTTACACACTTGGACGCGACGACGGTTCTCTCGCGTAAAATCTCTGAGCTCGGGATTTATCCGGCGGTCGATCCGCTGGATTCGACCTCTCGGATCCTCACGCCTTCTGTCGTCGGCGAAGAGCATTATCGGGTCGCACGTGATGTGCAGGAGATTTTGCAACGCTACAACGAACTCCAAGACATCATCGCAATTCTGGGGATGGACGAATTGTCCGACGAGGACAAATTGGTCGTCTCTCGAGCGCGAAAGATTCAGCGCTTCCTGTCGCAACCATTCAGTGTCGCAGAGCAGTTCACGGGTATCGAGGGCAAGTATGTTCCGATCGCCGAGACGGTGCGCGGCTTCCGTGAAATCTTGGATGGACAGCATGATGAGATTCCGGAGCAATTCTTTCTCTACTGCGGTGTGATCGACGAAGTGGTCGCCAAATACCAGAGCAGCAAACAATAGGAGGGCGCGTGGCAAGAAAATTTCGACTCCAGGTCATCTCGCCGGATCGCACATTCTTTGAGGGCGAAACCGATATGGTGATTCTGCGGGCGGTCGATGGCTATTTGAGCATCATGTACGACCATCAGCCGACCGTCGCTTTGCTTGCAGTCGGAAGCATGCGCATTCGCAATGAGGATGGAAGCTTTTCTTGGGCGGCTTGCACGGATGGGATCCTCACCGTGAAAGATACCGCAGTGACCGTCCTTGTCAACGCGGCGGAGTGGGTGGACGAAATCGATTTACCCAGGGCAATCGAGGCTCGGAAGCGCGCAGAAGCGCGATTGAACGCACCGACCTCGGATTCCATCGACTCGGTTCGGGCGCGTGCGGCACTGGAACGTGCGATCAATCGAATTAAACTCGGAGAAGTTAGAAAATAATGCAAGTTGCCATCGACGGACCTTCGGGGTCCGGGAAATCCACGATTGCCAAGCGAATCGCCGCAGCGCTCGGATATCTTTATCTCGATACCGGAGCGATGTATCGGGCGGTCGCTTTGGGCGCGATCCGAAAAGGGATTCTGCAGAAGGCGACGGAAGCGGAGATCGCCGAATTTGCAAAGCAATGTGACATCGGCTTCGAAGGCGATCGCGTTCTTCTCGACGGCGACGATGTGACGGCGGAGATCCGATCCGATGCGGTGACGACTCAGGTGTATCTCGTCGCCCAAAATCCGATGGTTCGAGAGATCCTTGTATCGCATCAGCGCAAGATCGCCGGCAATCGTTCCGTCGTGATGGACGGTCGCGACATCGGGACGGTCGTGCTTCCGGATGCCGAGGTCAAGGTGTTTCTCACGGCGAGCCCGGAGGCACGGGCGAAACGGCGATACCATGAAATCGAAGCGGATCCTTGCAAATGCGGTTTTACCACCGTTCCTTCGCTGCAGTACATCCTCGACGATGTGAACCGACGCGATCGCGTCGATTCCGAAAGGGAAGCCTCTCCGCTCTGTGCTGCGGAGGATGCGGTCCTCATCGACAGTACGGAGATGTCCATCGAAGAAGTGGTACAGCAGGTGATCCGGCTTGTGGAGGCGAATGATGTCCGTTCTACTGTATAGTTTCGCTTGCTTACTGTTCCGTCTGTACTACAAGCTCGTCTTCTTGGTCAAAGTGACGGGGCGCGAGCATTTAAAAGGACATGACGGTTACATCGTCGCGGTCAATCATTTTCATTGGAGAGATCCGCTGATCATCGGTGCGATGCTCTTTCCGCAACGTTACCATTTCATGTCCAAAAAAGAGAACTTTAAGAGTCGCTTCTTAGCCGGATTGCTAGGACTGCTCGGTGCGTTCTCGGTCGATCGAAGCGGCAACGATGTCGGTTCGATCAAAACATCCATCTCGCTGCTGAAAGCCGGAAAGAATCTCGGTATTTTCCCCGAAGGGACGAGAAACAAGGGCGATCGTCCGTTGCCGGTGAAAGGCGGTATGGTCATGCTTGCGTACAAGACGGGAAAGCCGATCGTTCCGGTCACGATCTCGGATTATCGACCATTTCGTCGGACGCATATCACGATCGGCACTCCGATCGATGTCACCGCCCGATTTTCGGAAAAACCGTCGGGAGATGATTACGACCGACTTGCGGAGGAAATTCTCGACGGGATCTACGCTGTGAGACAAAAGAAGTAGTTACAAATAATTAGTTGAGGATTTTGTTCTATTATGTTAACATGAATCGTTATGAAAGTAATGGTTGCAAAAACCCTCGGCTATTGCTTCGGAGTGCGTCGTGCCGAGCAAATGTTGATCAGCTCCCTCGAGGAGTGCGGGCAGCTCAAGACCTATGGTCCGTTGATCAACAATATGCAGGTGACCTCCCGATATGAAGCCCAAGGGGCGCGTATTGTCACATCCGTCGACGAAGTCGAATCGGGTGAGACCATGGTGATCCGTTCGCATGGTCTGCCTCGTTCGGTTTACGAAAGTGCAGAACAAAAACAGATTCGTCTGGTCGATGCGACCTGTCCGTATGTTTCGAAGATTCACAAGATCGTGCAGGAGTCGTATCGAAACGGGATTCCCGTGGTTATTTTCGGCTCGGCGGATCATCCCGAAGTCATCGGGATCAATGGGTGGTGTGGAAATTCTGCGAGCGTCGTGATGGATGTGGACGAGATTTCGCCTTCCGACTCACCGGTTTGCATCGTCGTCCAGACGACCTTCAACCATGTGAAATGGGCAAAATACCGTCCGGAGATCTTGAAGAAGCTGCCGCAGGCGCGGATCTACGACACGATTTGCAGCGCGACGGCAGATCGCCAAGAGTCTGCGGTGGATGTTGCCAAGCAAGTGGATCGCATGATCGTCATCGGCGATCGCAAGAGCTCCAACACGAAAAAGCTGTTCGAGCTATGCTCCGGCTACACCGAGACGGTTTTGATTGAAACGAAGGATGAGCTCAATATGAAGGATTTTCGAGGAGTCGAAAGCGTCGGCATCACTGCGGGTGCTTCCACTCCGCACTGGATTATTGAAGCCGTCATCCTAAAAATAGAAGAAGAGAGGAATGTTGAATGAACAACCAAAATCCAATGGCAGAAATGATGGATCTGATTCAGGAGTCGGTACGGCTTCCGCGAAGAGGTTCCGTCGTCAAAGGAAGGATTATTCAAGTACGCCCCGAACAGATCTTCGTGAACATCGGTTACAAGAACGATGGGGTAGTGCCGAAAGCCGAAGTATCTGCCGACCCGAACTTTGATCTGATGAGCGAGTACAAAGTGGACGATGAGATCGACGTGTACATCGTGAATCACGACAATGGCGAGGGCAATGTCTTGCTGTCCATTAAGCGAGTGAAGGCAGACAAAGATTGGGAAGTGATTGAGGAATTGTTCAAAAATGAGCAAGAGATCACGGTCAAGGTGACCGAAGTCGTCAACGGCGGCGTCATCGCTTACTACAACGAGATAAAGGGCTTCATCCCGGCATCGCAGGTGACCGACCGTTTCGTCAAGAATCTTAAGCCATTTGTCGGCAAAGAGCTCCTCGTCAAGATCCTCGACGTCAACAAACAGAAGCGTCGCGCCGTATTCTCTCACAAGGACATCGCGATCCGTGAAAAACAGGAGAAAGCGGACAAGTTCTGGTCGGGCATCGAAAAGGGCTTGGTGATCAAAGGGGAAGTCAAGCGCCTCACCAACTTCGGTGTCTTCGTAGATATCGGCGGTCTGGATGGACTCGTACACATCACGGAGTTGACTTGGGGACGGATGCGTCCGGCGAGCGAAATCGTCAAAGTCGGTCAGATCGTGGACGTCAAAATCGTCGACGCGAACCGCGAGCAAAACAAAGTTTCTCTCAGTATGAAACGCGTGACACCGGAGCCGTGGTCGGATTTCGAACACCGCTACTTCGTGGATTACATCTACTACGGAACCGTCGTCAACCTCACCGAATTCGGTGCGTTTGTCGAGCTTGAGCCGGGCATCGAGGGACTCGTGCATGTATCCCATATCTCCAAGCAACATGTCGACAAACCTTCCGATGTTCTCAAGCAAGGGCAGCAGGTTGAAGTCAAAATCCTCGAGTACTCCCTCGACGATCGCCGCATCAAATTGTCGATCAAGGCAGTCGAAGAAGAAAACGAAGCGCTCAAAGCGGAAGGCATGCTCCCGGAAGACGAGCAAACCGACGAAAGCGCGGAAGTCAACGAATAGAATACGAACAAAAGGACAGCAAAGAGTCGCTCTGCGACTCTTTTCTTGCAGGAGGCAGAATGGAAGGTTATGAGAAGTTTAAGTCGCGGATTCTTCTGAAGACGGGACTGGACCTCAATCTATACAAGGAACGGCAGATGAAGCGACGCATTGAGTCGCTGATCTCTCGTCAAAACATAGCCGGATACGAAGAGTACTATCGTCATATCGATACCAACCAAGATGCCTTCAACGAATTCATCAACTTTTTGACGATCAATGTCTCAGAATTCTATCGCAATGTGCAGCAGTGGGAAATTCTGGTCGACACGATCTTCCCGGAACTGCTCAAAGGCAAGAGAACACTCAAAATTTGGTCCGCCGCCTGCTCGACCGGAGAAGAGCCGTACTCGCTGGTCATGGCGCTCAGCAATCTGGTGCCGCTTCGGGACATCAAGATTTTTGCCTGTGACTTCGATGAAGCGGCTATGGCGCGCGCCAAACTGGGTGTTTATTCCCCAAAGAGCATTCAAAATGTGCCGAAGGAGTTTCAGACCAAGTATTTTGATGCAGTTGGAACCAGCTTTAAAATCAAAGACGAGATCAAGCGATGCGTAGAATTCAAAAAAATGGATTTGCTCAAGGATCGTTATCCGACCGGATATGATTTGATCGTGTGCCGCAATGTGATGATTTACTTCACCGAGGAAGCAAAGGACGAAATGTACCGCAAGTTCCACGCGAGCCTCAGTCCGGGGGGATACTTCTTCGTGGGCAGCACCGAACAGATCATCCAGCCGGCACGCTTCGGTTTTGAGGCGTCCAAGACTTTCTTCTACCGCAAAAAAGCATAATTTCAAGGCGATGTCCGTTCACCGGGCGGTGGCCGCAAAATACAGGAGGGAATATGGATTTTAAGAAAAGACAAGAAGAGCTCACACACAGCTTTCCAAGCGTGTGGGAAAAAATAGACGATGCAGAGCGCAAGGTTTGCTTCGAATATGCAGAGGGTTACAAGAACTTCCTCGATCTCGGAAAGACCGAGCGCGAGTCGGCAGAGCAGATCCGAAAGCTCGCTGCGGAGAAAGGATACCACGACTACCGTGATTACATCGCAGGAAAGTACGAACTCAAAGCCGGCGCAAAAGTTTATGCGGTCAACCGCGATAAGTCGATCGTCCTCTTTCACATCGGATCGAAACGAATCCGAGAAGGGCTCAACATCGTCGGCGCACACATCGACGTGCCTCGCCTCGACCTCAAACCGTTCCCGCTATACGAAGACTCCGGCCTCGGGTTCCTCAAAACACATTACTACGGCGGCATCAAGAAATATCAATGGACGACGATTCCGCTCGCAATGCATGGCGTCGCCTTCAAAAAGGACGGGACTCGTGTCGACGTTGTGATCGGCGAAGACCCGGCGGATCCTGTGTTTGCGATCACGGACCTTCTCCCGCATCTCGGAAAAGATCAAGCGGCGAAATCGCTCGGAGAAGGCATCGAAGGCGAACAACTCAATGTTCTTTGCGGCAGCATCCCGCTCGGCAACGAGGACATCAAGGAGAAAATTCGCTTCCATGTGCTGCATTTGCTCCACGAAAAATATGGAATCACGGAAAAAGACTTCCTGACGGCGGAACTGGAAATTGTTCCGGCTGGCAAGGCGCGCGATCTCGGATTCGATCGCTCGATGATCTCGGCATTCGGACATGACGACCGTGTCTGCAGCTATACCGGACTGACCGCGATGCTGGCACTCGACAAGGTCGAGACGACGGCTTGCGGAATGTTTATGGACAAGGAAGAAGTCGGCTCCAACGGCAACACCGGCTCTCATTCTCGATTCTTTGAAAATGTTGTCGCGGAGTTGATCGCGATCCAAGAGGGAGGAGCCAACGAGCTCTATGTTCGTCAGTGCATCTCTCGTACCCAAGTGCTTTCCGGGGACGTCGGCGCGGCATATGATCCGAACTTCGCAGGCGCCTACGACAAGAAAAATTCGGCGATTTTGGGAAGCGGTGTCCAGCTTGTGAAATACACGGGTTCCCGCGGAAAGGGCGGTTGCAACGATGCCAACGCCGAATTCCTCCACACGGTTCGCGATATCTTTGATCGCAACGACATCGTGTGGCAGATCGGAGAACTCGGAAAGGTCGATCAAGGCGGCGGCGGTACCATCGCGTTCATCCTCGCCAACCTCGATGCGGAGGTGGTGGACTGTGGTGTTCCGGTGCTCTCGATGCACGCGCCGTATGAAATCATCTCCAAGGGCGATCTTTACATGACCCATAAGGCTTATCACGCCTTCCTGGCACGCTGATGCGCCTCGTATTTTTAGCACTCGCAGTGGTGCTCCTGACGGTGTTTATGATCCTCAATTTCATCCCCGGAGCTTCCAATCCTTCATCGACTGTCGCCGCCTCTACGGAGGAGGCGACCTCTTTGCTTTCGGAGACGGTGCCGCCTGCGACGAACACGGATCCGTCGGCCGGTGCCACTACGGCACCTCAGCTTCGTCCGGTCCAGCCGACGGAGTCGACCATGACGCCGGAAGCTTCGTCTGCGGAAGCCTCGACGGTTCCGAACCTGCAGCCGAGTACGCAGAGCACGCCGACTGCAGATTCCGGCACGCAATCGAGCGCGCAACCGAGTACACAGCCAAGCGCGGGGAACGATGCGAGATTTCTCGCCTCCCCGTACTACAACGCGGCGCACCATGACCGCTACGAAGCGTATGCTCAAGCTTGGCCCGCGCTGGCCCCGGAACGCGTCGTCATCGAGGTTGAAATGAAACTGGATCGTGAGTTTTATTCGGACATCACCGTGATCGACCAACCGGCCGCTCTCGATGTCCTGTGCAACAAATGCTATGCGCTCCCGGAGGACTATGTGCCGGAGCTGGTCGATATGCCGACCGGCTACTTTGTCGAGGATGGAAAGTCATACCAACTTCGTCCGGATGCTCTGGCTGCCTTTATCGCGATGTCGGATGCGGCACGCGCGGAAGGATACTCCCTCAAAGTGATCTCGGCGTATCGTTCGCGCAATTATCAGAACAATCTGTACCAGCGCTATTCGGACAGCTATGGACGCGAAGCCGCAGATACTTATTCGGCCCGCCCGCGTCATTCGGAGCATGAGACGGGTCTGGCGGTTGACATCAACAGCGTCGATACGACCTTTGAAAACACGAGAGAATTCCAGTGGCTCCAGCTCAACGCGCACAAATTCGGATTCATCCTGCGCTACCCGAGCAAAAGCCAGGAGATCACGGGGTATATCTACGAGCCGTGGCATTATCGTTACCTCGGTCCCGAACTCGCGACCAAGGTGCGTGAGTCCAAACTGACTTACGATGAGTTTTATCTCCGCCGGGGCGAGTTTTAATCCATTGGAAACTGTGCTATACTAAAATCTATAGTGTTCCAAAATTTCTAGAAACAAAGGAGAGTGGTATTTCTTGTTGGATGGCCCGAGTTGGCAGTTCATCCTGCTGACAGTCTTGATTTTGGCGTCTGCTTTCTTTTCTGCATCGGAGACGGCATTGGTTTCGCTGAGTCGCATTCGACTCCGTCACTTGGTCGAAGAAGGAAATCCGAAGGCGATCAAAATTCAAAAATTGGTCGAAAATCCGAATCAACTGATCGGTGCAATCCTGGTCGGTAACAACATCGTCAACATTGCCGCGTCCGCATTGGCGACCTCGCTCGCGATCCGCAGTTTCGGATCGAATGGAGTCGGGATCGCGACCGGTGCGATGACGCTCCTCGTACTCGTCTTTGGTGAAATCACACCGAAGTCTCTTGCTGCGACGTATTCCGAGCCGATGTCACTCGCATTGGCGGGTTTTATGACCTTCTATGTCAAATTGATGTCGCCGCTCGTCTGGTTTCTCCTGTTGATCACCAATGTCTTCACCAAGATCTTCGGTGCCAAATCCGGGATCAATCAGTTTTATATGACCGAGGAAGAGCTCAAGACGATGGTGCATGTCAGCCATGAGGAGGGCGTGCTCGAAGTCGAAGAAAAGGAAATGATTTACAATGTGTTCGACTTCGGCGAATCGCAGGTCCGAGATGTCATGACTCCGCGAACGGAAGTCATTTCGATCGAGATCGATTCGACCTATGAAAAGGTCCTGGAGACATACAAACAAGAACAATTTTCACGTGTACCGATATATCGAGAGAACACC
>JAUMWO010000061.1 GCA_030529605.1 Bacillota bacterium
AGAGCATCGAGGAAGTGATTCGGGCGCTCAAGGAGACCGTATGAACCCACTCCATTCGATCATGCCGCTCTTCGGACGCGTCGCACTCGTCACCGGCGGATCCCGCGGGATCGGACGCGCTGTCGCTTGCCGGCTCGCCGAGCAGGGAGCGCATGTCGCCCTCCTCTACTCCGGCAACGAAGCCGCCGCACAGGAGACGATGGAGCAGCTGAGCGCGATTCGCGAACGCCTCGCCGGACTGTGTCCGCATCGCGGCGAAGCGGATTTTGATGCCTCGCTCCCGAAATACGCCGCATACCGCTGCAATGTCGCTTCCTTCGACGAAGTGAGCGCCGTGATCGACCGGATCGCGAGCGAAATCGGGCGCGTCGACATCCTGGTCAACAACGCGGGCATCACGCGCGACAACCTCATCCTCAAGATGGAGGTCTCCGACTTTGACGCCGTCCTCGACGTCAACCTCAAAGGAGCCTTCCACCTCGTCAAAGCGTGCATGCGCCATCTCATGAAATCCGCTTGCGGTCGCGTGATCAACATCGCTTCCGTCATCGGTCTCACCGGCAATACGGGACAGGCCAACTATGCCGCAGCCAAGGCCGGCGTCATCGGGATGACCAAGAGCATCGCCCGCGAGCTCGCCGGCAAAAAAGTGACCTGCAACGCCATCGCTCCCGGATTCATCGAGACCGATATGACTGCAGCGCTCGACGAGACCTCACGCAACAACATCCTCTCCGGCATCCCGCTCAAGCGAAGCGGTAAGGCCGAAGAGATCGCCGCAGCCGTCGCCTTCTTGGCGAGTGACGCCGCCGCCTACATCACCGGTGAAGTCCTCCGCATCGACGGCGGCATGTGCATGTAATCTGCCAATTCACGAAATCCTAGGAAAGGACAAATGCTATGAGCCATTTATCGAACCGCCGAGTCGTCGTGACCGGTATGGGATGCATCACCCCGATCGGACACGATGTCGATACCTTCTTCCGAAACCTGCTCGACGGCGTGCATGGATTCGGTCCGATCACCAAATTCGACGCATCCGACCTCAAGGTCTCCGTCGTCGCCGAAGTCAAAGACTTCGATCCGACCGTCTATATGGACAAGTCCGAAGTCAAGAAAACCGACCTCTACGCCCAATACGCAATCGCCGCAGCCCGGCAAGCGGTCAACAGCTCCGGAATCCTCGGGACCGTCGACCCTTCGCGGCTCGGTGTCTACGTCGGATCCGGCATCGGCGGGATCCAGACCATTATGAGCGAGGCCAAGAAACTCTTCGACAAAGGCCCATCCCGCATTTCTCCCTTCATGATCCCGATGATGATCTCCAACATGGCAGCCGCGCTCATCGCGATCGCCCATCAAGCGCAGGGTCCCTGCCTCCCGGTCGTCACCGCGTGCGCGACCGCCACGCACGCGATCGGTGAAGCCTTCCGCGCCATCAAACACGGCTACGCCGATGCCATCATCGCAGGCGGAGCCGAAGCGGCGATCCATCCGATCTCCATCGGCGGCTTCACCAGCGCCATGGCGCTGACGACCGCCACCGACCCGGATCGTGCCTCGATTCCGTTCGACGCCGAGCGGTCGGGCTTCGTGATGGGTGAAGGATCTGGTATACTCGTACTGGAAGAATACGAACGAGCGGTGGCACGTGGCGCCACCATCTATGCAGAGATCAGCGGTTACGGCAACAGCTGCGATGCCCATCACATCACAGCGCCGCAACCCGAAGCGATCGGGGTCATTCGTATGCTGAGAGAAGCCATCGAGGAGTCGGGCATCGTTCCGGATCGAAACCTATACTTCAATCCGCACGGCACATCCACGCCGCTCAACGACAAGACCGAGACCCTCGCGATCAAGACCCTTCTTTCCGCATACGACGCGTCGCTCCCACATGATGTGTTGATCAGTTCGACCAAGTCGATGACCGGACATCTCCTCGGCGCGGCAGGCGGCATCGAAGCGATCGCTTCGATCCAGACCCTCCGAACGGGCAAAGTCCATCCGACCTGCGGATACCGCGTCGCGGATCCGGAATGCGATCTCAACTACGTCACGCAGGGCAGCGTCGAACGCCCGATCGATAAAGCCATCACCATGTCGCTCGGTTTTGGAGGTCACAATGCTTGCTTGGTCTTTCGAAAAATTGACGGATAAACCGGACAATGTCACGATCGAAACCTTCGATCTCGACGCCATCCGCTCCATCCTGCCGCACCGCGATCCGATGCTGCTCATCCAGGGCGCGGAAAAGCACAGCAGCGAGCTGGGCACCGAAGCCCGCGCTTTCTACCAGGTTCGCGGCGACGAATACTTCCTGCAGGGACATTTCCCCGGCAATCCGGTGGTGCCCGGCGTCATCCTGTGCGAGATGATGGGCCAAGCCGCCTGCGTCCTCGTCGCCGATCAGGCCGGTTCCAAAACCCCGTACTTCACGGGCATGGACCGCGTCAAATTCAAGCAGAAGGTACTTCCCGGAGACCGCATTGAGATCCGCAGCGTCCTCGAAAAAGCAAAGGCACCCTTCTTCTTCATCAAGAGCGACCTCTATGTCCAAGGAAAGCTCTGCGCCACCGCGCAGCTCTCCTTCGCCTTGATCTAGATCAATCGGCTTCCTTCGGATCGGCCGGATGCCCCTTGCCGCGCAAGGGGCTTTTTTTCGCAACAAAAAGCGGCCGGATTCTTCCAGCCGCTCCATGTGATGCTTCTGTTCATTGTCGCGACAAGGTTCTCTTTTGCAGCGCACATGCTTTTGCCGACGCGCCGTTCCAATCAATCCGCGAAGAAATCAAATACCTCGATCGTTTGCGGCGTGATGTCGACAAACAGCTTCCGGTCAAATGTCCCGCCCGGGCCGAAATACGAATCCGCGGTGCCGGTGCGGTAATCCGGAAGCTTCACGATCTTCAGCGTCGCGCTCGTGTTCATCAGGATGCCGTTCGGCTCTCTGCCCGAAATCATCGGCATATGGTAATCATCGTTTCGAAAGCGAACCTGGACGCCGAGCGCAGCACAGAGTTCGCGAAGATTGACATAGCTCTCGTTCCGGATCAGCTTGATCTTGGTCAGGAAACGCGGAAACCCGTTGACATATAGGTCAAATGGGAACGACTTCGGCTGTTTCTCCTTACCGGGGTGGTGCTGGAAATATTCTTCGTCCACTTGCTTTAAGCCGTCACCCGACAGAGCGCCAAGCAGTCTCTACTGCGATTCCCGCATCGCACGGACGCTGAGCAGGGCGACCAGCAATACCGCATTCAGAGCGAGGCTGCCGAAATAAAAATACGCGATGCCTGTATTGCTCCGCACCCCGTCCTCGTCCTCATAGAGGACACCGCCGGCTTCCACGACTTCCACCGACAGGCCGACGATGTAGCGAAACCCATTTCTGATGTTGTGGATCTCATGTTCTTTCCCGTCGTAATGCGCCTTCACCCGGTACTCCGTATTTTCCCGCGGATCGGCAGGCACGATCTTCTGCACATCCGTGACCAACACTGAGACCGGACGGGCGGTGAGATTTTGGTTCTTGACTTGAAACCAAAGCAACACCGAAACGGCGACACCCAGCAGCAACAAAATTCCAAACACCAGATTCAACTTGCGCTTCATTTCTCTCTTTTCTCCTCATATAAAAAACCCCTCGGCATTCGCCGAGGGGCAGGGATCGATCTAGTACCGCCTCGAACGCGTGCTTTCCAGCATCGCTTTCTCCAGCAGGTGAATGTGGTCGAGGCTCTTGCCCGTACCCTTGGCGACGCAGCAGACCGCGTCCTCCGCGATGAGCGTGCGGATATTGGTGCGCTTCTCGATCAATTTGTTGAGACCGTGGAGGAGCGAGCCGCCGCCCGTCATGATGATGCCGCTCACCGCGATGTCCGAAGCCAGCTCCGGCGGGGTGCGTTCGAGCACCGCGTGAATCGCATCGCACACCTGAGTAACCGGCTCATGCAGCGCTTCGACCATCTCTTCGCTCGTCACGCTGACGCTCTTCGGCAGCCCGGTGAGCAGGTCGCGCCCCGTGCAGTTCATACGCACTTGCTTGACGCGCGGGTACGCCGTGCCGATGTGGATTTTGAGTTCTTCCGCCGTGCGCTCTCCGATCTGGAGATTGTGCTTCTTGCGCATGTAGCGGATGATCGCTTCGTCAAATTTATCGCCTGCGACCTTGATCGAATTGCTGACGACGATGCCGCCGAGCGAGATCACTGCGACATCCGTGGTACCTCCCCCGATATCGACGATCATGCTGCCGTTCGGCTTCGAGATGTCGATATTGGCTCCGATCGCTGCCGCAATCGGTTCTTCGATCAGAAAGGTCTTGCCGCCGCCCGCCGCATTGGTCGCGTCGAGCACCGCTCGCTTCTCGACCTCCGTGACACCCGACGGCACGCAGATGATGATCTTCGGCCCGAACAGCCGCCGCTGTCCGCAGGTCTTATTGATAAAATACTTGAGCATGCGTTCCGTCACACTGAAATCCGAGATGACCCCATCCCGCAGCGGACGAATCGCCACGATGTTGCCCGGCGTACGACCGAGCATCTTTTGCGCTTCCTTGCCGACCGCGAGCACCTTGTCGGTGTTGCGATCGATCGCGACGACCGAAGGCTCGGAGAGGACAATGCCCTTCCCTTTGATGTACACAAGCACGGAAGCAGTACCGAGGTCAATCCCAATCTCTCTTCTGAAACTAAACATGCTCTCCCCTATTTCCTGACAATTCGTGCACCGAGCGCGCGCAAATCGTTCTCGATGCGTGGATATCCGCGGTCGATGTGGTAGACATTGTCGATCTCCGTCGTGCCGTCCGCCACCAGACCGGCCAATACGAGAGCCGCACCGCAGCGCAGATCCGTCGCCTTCACCATCGCACCGGACAAACGATTCACACCCTGAATCACTGCCGAATGCGCGTCGATCTTGATATTGGCTCCCATGCGGTTAAACTCCGGCACATGCATAAATCGGTTCTCAAACACCGTCTCCGAGATGATGCTGGTGCCTTCCGTCACCGCGAGCAATGCCATAAACGGCGCCTGTACGTCGGTCGGGATGCCCGGATACGGCAACGTCGTGAGGTCGACGGACTTGAGCGGCTGCGATACGCTGACTCGCACCCAGTCGTCCTTCTCCTCGACCGTTACTCCCATCTCGCGGAGCTTTGCCGTCACCGATTTGAAATGATCCGGCACGACATCGCGCACCGTCACTTCGCCCTTGGTGATCGCCGCCGCGATCATATAGGTCACCGCGATCAGGCGATCCGGCACCGTTCGATGCGTCGCACCGCCCATCTTGGTGACTCCCGTGACACGGATGGTATCCGTACCGGCGCCGCGCACGACGGCGCCGAGCTTGTTGAGGTAATTTGCGAGATCGATGATCTCCGGCTCCTTTGCGGCGTTTTGTATCGTCGTCGTGCCTTGCGCACGCGTCGCAGCCATCATAATATTTTCGGTCGCGCCGACGCTCGGAAAATCGAGATACACCTCGGAGCCGATCAAACCGTTCGGCGCCGTGATTTCGATGAATCCGTGACCGAACTCCACTTCCGCGCCGAGAGCGCGCAGTCCCTTAATATGCAAATCGATCGGCCGCGCCCCGATCGGGCAGCCGCCCGGCATCGCGATCTTCGCCCTTCCGAGTTTCCCCAAAAGCGGCCCCATCACGACAATGGAGGCGCGAATCTTCGTCACGATATCATGCGGCGGCTCGCTCAAAATCTGACCCGTCTGCTTGATCGTAATCGTCTCCGTCATCTTGTCATGCCGGACATCGAGACCGATCGCACGCAGCAGATCACTCATCGTCGTCACGTCCAGCAAGTCCGGAACATTCTCGATCACACAGTCGTCTTCGGCCAAAATCGAAGCGGCGATCAACTTCAAAACTGAATTTTTTGCACCCTTTATCTTAACGCTGCCGTGAAGCGGCTCGCTCTTATCCACGTAAATTTTCGTCAAAACTTCCTCCAGAACCTACCTTGCCGATCATAGCATAAAACCCGACAATTTTCAATGTAAGGGACGCGGTAAGGGATGCGCGCCGCCACTTGCCTACTCCTCCTTTTGGAGCGCGTGAACAATCAGTCGATGCGTCCATGTTCCCGGCGGATCACAGGTCACGATCGTCAGCACCTTCTGCGATTTACTCTGCGCGAGCACATAGGAATCCTCCGGCCCGACGATATGCGATTTGTAGACCACATACTCATATGTCTTGCCTTGGTATTCGACTACGATCTCGTCCCCGGGTTCGATTTCTCCCAAACGGTAAAAATACGTCGCGTAACGGCGACCCCGATGCCCCGCAATGCCGCAGTTTCCGATCTCCCCGACCGTCGCAGTCCCCGGAATATGTCCGAGCGCATTGTCCAAGGCATATTCACTGGCGCTGTTTACGATGGGCATGACGAAGTCGATCTTTGGCACCGTCATCTTCCCGAGGACGACGAGCTGCTCCGGCGGAGCCGTGATCGCCGGCACCGGTGCCGTGGTCTCCTCCGGTACCGTTGTCTCGTTTGGATCCGGGGCAAAATCCCGGAACGGATCCTCCGCACTCAGCTCCCCATCGAGGATGTCCTGCAGATTTTCCGTGATGCGCGCGATGTACTCGCGGTTGGCATCCACGTCGACCGATTCCGGCTGCGTCGTTTGACCGTACCGGGCTTCGTATTCACGCAAAAGACGATCTTGCGCCATTTGAAAGCGAAGATCATCGACAATAGGGTACGCTGCAATCGCAACGCCCCCGAGTATCAAAACAATCGAAAGAATGCTTGTCAGGCGGCGAAACAGCCGCCGTTTATTGGAGGAATCCTGAGGATTCGGTTTGGTCGGTTCCATGCTTTTAGTATACCATGTTTGCGACCGGCTCAACCGATTTTATGCTTCTACCTGAACTCTTCGCTCGATGCAAGCAATGCAGTCCGCAACGACCGCTTCGACCCCCCGATCCGCGTCGATTCGGACGATTCGATCCCCATCCCGTCCGAGCAACGCATGATAGCCCTCCCGCACCTTGCGATGGAAGGCCACCTGCTCGAGATCGAGCTTGTTGACTTCGCGCTCCGGATTGCTCGAAATCCGCGCCATCCCGACCTCCGGGGTCACATCCAGCAGCAGGGTCAAATCCGGCCGAAATCCCAAGATCGCAAAATCATTGATCCGTTCGACTTCCTCGATCCCGATCCCCCGCGCAAAACCCTGATAGACCAGCGACGAGTCCAAGAAGCGATCCAGGATCACGACTGCCCCCCGCTCCAGCCCCGGCAGGATCTTTTCCACGAAATGCTGTCGCCGCGCGGCGGCAAACAACAGGGCTTCCGTGCGCGCATCCATCTCCGTGTGCTCCCGATCGAGCAAAATCTCCCGGATCCTTTCCGCGATCCGCACCCCGCCCGGCTCCCTCGTGATCAGCACCTTGAAACCGCGCGCTTCCAGATGCGAAGCGATCGCGCGAATCACCGTCGATTTGCCCGATCCCTCTCCGCCTTCCAGCGAAATGCAATATCCTCTCCGTTCCCGTTTCTCCTTCTGCATCGTACTCTTAACCTCTTTTTTCTCTCTCGCCCACTCGCGGATTGAATCCGCTGACACGGCCGACCCCACCCGGTCTCCCCTGCGTCGCTCCTCGCGTCCGCTGCGAAAGGTATCGCTTCGCCCGGAAAACCGGGATTTTGCTACAGCCTTCTCTTCTCAAATGCTGCGACCGTAGGTCCATGTAATCTCGAGTTTCTTCAGGGGTGTATCTTCGCTACAGCAATAGTCGGCGATATGCCATTCGCCCTTGCTGTCGGTGAATATTCTGGCAAGATCCCCGATGTTGGATTGAATCACCCAGCAGCTATTTGCCCCGGTATAAGGAATCGGCCAGTCGTTCCCGTTTCCGCCGTGTAAAACGACAGAAAGCAGTTCTCCAAGCGTAGCGCTGTCCTGTAGTTCAATTATATACTCAGCATTTCCGGCATCATCGCCCATACATACGGATTCTCTGCGGAATGAAATCGTTACCATGTACCCCTCCCTTTCTCACGAATCCCGGACACATTTTAGTTTACCTACCACTACAAACTGGAAGTTACCAATCTTATTTGGCTTTCTTTGCTTTCTTTTCGGGAAGTTCCGCATACATGCCATTTAATAATTCTACAGTCAAGTCGGTATCTTCAAATTTTAGCGTTTACATCTATCTGACAGCCACAACCCTACTGCAAATCGGCATTTATTTAGATAATATCAATATTCCCGAGCAAAATGTAATCTTCTTGAAAATTAAATTCGGAAATTCTATTTTTAATTCATCAGCAACACAATAGTTTTCATCACTATCCCATTCGTCACCGCTTTCTTTTCGGCATTTTTCCAATTTCTCACGATTCTCAAAAGCGATATCACCGATTAGAATCTTACCGCCATCTTTAAGAAGTTCAAGTAAATATTTAAGAAATACATTCTTTTCGTGATCCGTTAAATGATGAATTGAATAGGTTAGAACAATAAAATCATAAAGCTTTTCTTTAAGCGTTTCTACTAATCCATTTGCAAAATCACCTTGATAAAGATGAGCCTTCGGCATTTTTTCAGATGCAAGTTCAATCATTCTTTTTGAAAAATCTTGTCCATAAATTACGCAGCCATTCTCATATAGCTTTGTTGTAAGTGTACCAGTTCCAAATCCAATATCCAACACTACTGATTTCGGTTTTTCCATTATTATTTTATAAATATCTCCAAGAATTCTTTTATATCCCGCAAAAGGAAAAGTATTCTCTTCATCGGATATCCCGACGGATTTATCATAACCATCCGCCCATAAATCAAATCCTTTGCTATCTAACATATTTCCTCCTTCAACTTCTAATTTGATTATTTCTTTTTCTTCGGTTTTGGTGCAGGTAACTCATCATACATTGAATTGAATAAGCCGGTTAAAAATTCTTTGTTGTCAACATCATCTACCAATAACATTTCCTTTGCTCCATCATATGGTAACTCATACTTTGCATTTGGCATATATGCT
>JAUMWO010000062.1 GCA_030529605.1 Bacillota bacterium
TTTTCGTGCGATGCCGACTTTTTTCAAGTACCAGATCGTCACCAAACTGATGTTGTCCGCTGTGATTTTTCCTTTGTTCTGGGCGATGACGCAGTGGTTGATTCGAACGCGGGGGGTCGGTGCGCTCAGCAACAGCGATCTGCCGGCATTTCTCCTCTCTCCCCAAGGAGTCGTTTTTCTGTTGCTTGGACTCGCGGTGATCCTCTTTGCCGTGTTGCTGGAATTGTGCGGCTTTATTACCATCAGTGCCCGGTCGCTGTCGGGGCAAGCGGAGAGCAGTTTCGGTGCTCTGCTTCGTTCGATGCTGCGCATTTTGCCGCGACTGTTCAATGTGGGGAGCGCATTGCTGCTCGTCTATCTCTTGGTGTTGATCCCGCTTACCGGGTTTGGGCTATCGCTCAGTTTCCTCGAGGGTCTCCGCATTCCGAATTTCATTATGAGCGTCATCGAGTCCGATTCGGTCTACAGCCTTCTGTTGCTGGGATTGACGCTCATCTTTTTATGGCTCGGGTGGCGATGGATTTTCACCTTTCATTTCATCGTGCTCGGGGAGCAAAAACCGCTTGATGCGATGCGCAGCAGCGCACTTTTGGTAAGACATTGCCGGTGGCGGCTGTTGCTCCGATTCTTCGGGCAGTTTTTGCTCAATCTGTTGCTCGCAATCCTCATTCTGGGAATATGGATCTTCGGCTTGGTTTTGCTGGCGCATGCCGTCGATTTTGAAAGCAGTGTCCACCGGGTGATTCTGGGTGTTTTGTTCCTGCTACAAAGTGTGATGATCGGCGCGATCACCGTCCTGTTTGTGCCGTTCGAGGTGCATCATCTCACCATCCTGTTTCGCCACTTCACGGCGCTGAACGAACGCTTCGCTCATTTGGCTGAGAAGTATCCTGTGATTCCTGCGAAGAGCGGACATTCTCTGCTCGACGGGATTCTGATGCGCAAGCGAACCTTGGCGGTGTTGATCGCGGCATTGATCCTCTTGGTCGCCCTCCCTCTCGGAATTTACTACGATCAGATCGTTCTCGGAGATCGGGTGGTCGAGCTGGTCGGTCATCGCGGCGGAGGCGGCGCCCGTATGCCGGAGAACAGCATCGCCTCGATCGATCGGAGCATCGAGCTCGCGGCTCAATATGTCGAGATTGATGTCCAGCGTGCCAAGGACGGGAGCTACATCATCAACCACGATAAAGATTTCAAGCGGCTTGCAGGCGATCGCCGTCGCGCGCAGGAGATGACGCTCGATGAGATCAAAACCCTCGACATCGGTCGATACTATCCGGGATACGAAGGGGAACGCGTGCCGACGATGGAAGAGTTGCTGCTTCACTGCAAGGGGCGGATCGGCATCTACATCGAGCTCAAAGGAAGCACCGCCGATCCGCAGATGGCGGATGACATCGTCGCGATGGTGAAGCGACACGGGATGGAGCGGGAATGTGTGATCATGTCGCTCGATTACGGATTGATCCGCTATGTCGAATCGACCTATCCCGAAATGGAGACCGGATTTTGTTATTTCCTCGCCGTCGGCGATCCGGGGAGCTTTGAGACGGACATCATTATCTTGGAAGAGGATGCCGCCACCGACCATGCCGTGGATCGCATTCGGATGGCGGGAAAGAAATCCGTCGTCTGGACCGTCAACAAGCTCGAATCCATGGAACAATTTGTCGCTTCCGAAGTGGACGGCATCATAACGGATGAGGTCGAAATCTTGCAGCAAGTGATCCGGGAGCGCAATGCGAGAACCCCTTTGGAACGTTACATCGATTTCTTCCTCGGAGAATAAGCAAAGTCGCCAAATGCCTTCGCATTTGGCGACTTTTTGTCTCAGGAAGCTTTCGTGCGGAATCCTAGGCGCGCAGCATGCGCTTGTAGACACGTGCGGTCAGGAGATAGATCAACAGATAGAAGGCGGTGAACACGGAGACCGAGATGAGGAACGAGTTCAGAATCGTCGGGATATGCACCACACCGAAGAGCTGCAGGATCTGTGTGATGATGCGGAAGGAGAACGCGACATGAAGGGTCGCGACGCCGAGCGGAAGCAGGAAGATCCACAGGATTTGTCGGCGGATGGTGCGGTTGACAAGCTCATTCTCCATACCGACCTGGTGCATGATGCGGAATCGTGTGCGGTCATCGATGCCTTCGGAGATCTGTTTGTAGTACATAATGGTCGAAGCGGCGATGACGAAGAGGATGGAGAAGAAGACGCCGAGGAACATCAAGGTGCCGAAGGTGCCTCGGAAATCATCGCGCAAGGTAGTGATCGTGGTGCATTCCAGCATGCGCGGAACGGTGTCGACGTAGCGATTGCGCAGATCGACGGAGAACCGACGAATGAGTTGCTCGGTGTTCTGTGACGAATCGATCGCTTCGAGGGAGAATCCATAGGTCGTGATCGGCGGTTGAGAGGTTAGCGCGCCGATCTCCTGAAATCGCAAGGCATCCGGCATGATGATGAAATACGCTTCCCAGATATTGCTGACAGGAGAATCAATCTCGCTCGCCACACGGTAGGTCTTGCCGAAGAGTTCGACCGAATCGACATGCGGATGCGCGTCGTCCTTGGCGCGGGCGATGTAGACTTCGTCTTTTGCCAGCGGCGCAAGCGGGTCGTACAGGTTGTTCCAGGCATCCAGGTCGGAGATGCTCGCAAGATTTCTCGCATCGTTCTCCTTCCCGTAGTTTTCTTCTTCGAGGCTGCGAGCAACGCGAGCTGTTTCGTCAAAGCGGAAGGGGGAGACGACTGAGCGGAAGGTTTTGACCTGCTTCGTACGCAGTCCGTAACGTTCCAGATCCTGCTGCGCGAAATGGACGATGTCCGCGTCGTGATTGATCGAATGGTTGTCCAAATCGCGGGTCAATTGCGAAATTTTGAAGTCGCCGAACAGATGCTCCTTGAGCGCATGCTCCGCGCCTGCAAACAATCCGCTGGTCGCGGAGAGCGTCACGAGCGCGCAAGTGGAAAGAATGCAAATGCTGGCGAGACCGACGGCATTTTTTTTCATTCGGAACAGCATGCCCGAGATGGTGATGAACGGAACCGGCTTATAGTAGGAGTTGCGCTTTTTCAGCAGTTTGAGCACCAGGATGCTGGCTGCGACAAAGAGAGAGTAGGTACCGACGATGACGGCGAGCACCAGCGGGAGAAACAGCGCGATGGCGTGCAATGCGGTCGGTGCAGTCTGAGCGCCGATGTATCCGTAGGAGAGGGCGGCGATGCCGATCAGCAGATACAATAGGTTGACCTTCGGCTCCTTTTCTCCGCGTCGGTTGCCGTAGACCATGTCCACGGTCTTGGAGCGTAGGATCAGGATCATATCATAGACAAAGACGAGCCCGAATCCAAACGCAAAGACGGCGACCGTCTCCCAGATCGCTTCGACCGGAACGACAAAGTTGAGGGCGATCGGAAGTCCGACGAGCCGCACCAGGATCAGATAGCTCAACTGCGAAAAGAGTATGCCGAGCAGGATACCCGTCGTCAGGATGATGAGGGTCATCAGATTGATTTCGGCGAAGAGCAGCGAGATGATGTTGCGTTTGTTCATCCCGAGCACGGAGTAAAGTCCGAATTCGCGCATCCGACTCTTGATCACGGTGGTGTTCATCAAGAAGAGAATGAACAGGGAGAGCAGACCGAAGACGAAGAGAGAGAACCCGAGGATCGCTCCCGTGGTGCGCGCGCCGTAGTAATGTTCTGCGTACTCCTGCACTTTGTTGAGCATAAAGAGGATGTAGAACATCCCGACGATCAGCGAGCCGCAAATGAGGTAAGGAAAGTAGATGCGTTTGTTTTTAAACAGGCTGCGCCATGCGAGTTTGAGATAATAAGCGATCTTCATCGGGAAACCTCCGAAGAAAGAGCGGTCAGGGAATCGGAGATTCGGCGGTTGAAGTTCTCGTTGCTGTCGTCCCCGCGGAAGATCTGATGGAAAATTTCTCCGTCTCGGATAAAGAGCACTCGCTCGGCGTGGGACGCCGCAAATGTGGAGTGGGTGACCATCACGATGGTTTGACCTTCGCCGTTGAGCTTACGGAAAATGGCGAGCAATTCCTTTGCCGTGCGGGAGTCGAGGGCTCCGGTCGGTTCATCCGCGAGAAGCAGTTTCGGCTGCGTGATGACGGCTCGTGCGACGGCGACGCGTTGCTTTTCCCCTCCGGAAATCTCATACGGATACTTCTCGAGAAGAGCGGTGATCCCGAGGGATTCGGCGATCGGAACGATGCGTCGGTCCATTTCCGCTTTCGGAACCCCCGCCAACACGAGGGGAAGGTAGATGTTTTCTCGGATCTGGAAGGTGTCGATCAGGTTGAAATCTTGGAACACGAAACCGAGCTGATCACGGCGAAAGCGGGCGATTTCTTTGTCGGACATCTTGAGCGTGGAGCGCCCTTCGATCAAAATTTCTCCGGAGGTCGGCCGATCCAGCAGGGCGAGGATGTTGAGGAGCGTCGTCTTGCCGGCGCCGGATTCCCCCATGATCGCGACAAATTCTCCGGTGCGCACTTCGAAGTCGATGTTGCGCAACGCCTCGACTTTGACGGCACCGGTGAATGTCGTGTAGGTTTTTTTGACTTTGTTAGCGGATAAAATATTCATAGTGGACTCCTTTCGAGATCGTTTCTGAATCCATTGTATGGGATTCGTTCGGGAGTCGCCATCGATTCCGATTACATCATCTTACAGCTTTGTAAGGTGATCGACACCGTCGTTCCGGATCCGGGGTGGGACTTGAGTTCAATCGCGAACCCGAGCATCGTCAGAATCTGCTTGCAGAGATACAGTCCGATGCCGGTGGAACGCTTGTCGATGCGGCCGGTGTTGCCCGTGTAACCCCACTGAAAAAGTTGAGGCAAGTCTTCGGCAGCGATGCCGATGCCGGTGTCACGGATTTCAAGGACGAGATCCTCTCCTTCCCCGTTCGCAGGTCGACTTACGGGCGAACTCGCAGATCGGCTCGCGGAGGCGGCCGACGGTCGTGCCGGCCGGTTCAGTGAGACCGTGATGCCGCCGGTGTAAGTGTATTTGATCGCGTTGATCAGAAGCTGCGAGATGGCGAAGCCCAGCCATTTCGCGTCGGTGACGACCATGTGTCCGGGCTCGATTTCGATCGTCACATCGAGATTTTTCGTAGCGATCATCGGGCGCAGTCGCTCGATTTCCTCGCTCACGAGCTCATGGAGAGAGACCGGTTCAAAGACGATGTCCCGGCTCGGTCGCGCCATACGCTGTTGATGAATCGCCATCTCGACATAATGCTCGATCTGAAGAATCGCCGCTTCGATTTGCTCCGGATCGGGGTCGTCTTGGAGCGCCAGCTTGATGCCGGCGATCGGATTCTTGATCTGATGCAGCCACATGGTCAAATACTCCTGCTCTCGCTCGCGCTGCTCCGTCGCACGGGTTCGTTCCTGATCGAGTCGTGCGGCCAGGGTGGCGGCGAGGGGATTGTTCTGCTCGGATAGCATCGCAATGGCTGCATAGTCTTCATGCTCCGCGCGTGAACGGAGATTGTCCGCCCTCCTCTGCGCGGTTCGAAACCGGAACAGATCGATGAAGATGCCCGCCAGATAAAGACTGGCGATCAGCCGAACGGTATAATCCCGCGGCTCGGTTGGAATGTCGTAGAGGCGATACACTAAGGCGATCGTGACAAGCGAAAGAGCGCCCAGCATCCCTGCGAGCGCTCTCGAACGAAGATATGACATCCACATGGTTCGGATCGTTTTCATGATTCCTCCTTACGAAGCAGGTATCCCGATCCGGGGACGGTGACGACGAGTTGACGAATATCGAGTTGTTCCAACTTCTTGCGCAGTCGATTGACATTGACGCTCAATGTGTTTTCCGAGATGAAATGATCGGTTTCCCAAGTCTTTCGCGTGAGTTCGTCGCGCGTCATGACACGTCCGCCGGCCTCCATCAACGCTTTGAGCAAAAGCATCTCCGTGCGGGTGAGTGTCACGGATTGGTTGGTGCCGTTCCGGGTCATCGTCCCGGTGCTCGGATCGAGCTTGAGGTCGCCAAAGCTGAGCTTGACCGAAGGCGCCATATCGTAACATCGGCGGAGCATCGCCTGAATGCGCGCGAGCAAAACTTCGAAGCGAAACGGTTTGGAGATGAATTCGTCCGCCCCGCTGTTGAGGGCGAGGATGGTCGCCATATCGTCCCCCGCCGAGGATAGAAACAGAATCGGAATGGTGCTGAATTTGCGGATTTCCCGACTCCAATGAAATCCGTCGAAGTAAGGCAGGGAAATGTCCATCAGCGCGATGTCCGGCTGAAAGTCTCGAAACTCGTCGAGAATGCGATCGAAACGTGTCGGAACATGCACTACATAGTCCCATTTCTCGAGACTTTTCTTGAGAACGGAACTCACGGTGAAATCATCTTCGACGATCAAAATGCGATATTGTTTCATACGATGAAATTTCCTCTAAAACGGATTCCCTCGATGCTCAGAAGTTGACGCTTTTGTTCGAGGCCACCGGCATATCCGACGAGCGCACCATTTGCGCCGATCACACGATGGCATGGGATCAGGATCCCGATCGGGTTTTTATTGTTTGCCCCGCCGACGGCGCGTGCCGCTCTCGGGCGGCCGATGCGAGCGGCGAGTTCCCCATAGCTGAGGGTCTGACCGTAAGGAATCTCCAAGAGCGCGTTCCAAACCGCTTCCTGAAAGGCGGTCCCTTTTGCGGAAAGGGGAAGATCAAACACGCAGCGTTGTCCGCGAAAATACTCCAGCAGTTGCTCGAATGCGCGATCGGTCAGAGCGGTGGTCTCCTGCGCATCGTCGCCGGATCGGAGAGGATCCCAGCTCAGTGCGGTGATCGCATGCCCATCGGTCCGGATGCGAAACTCTCCGTATTCGGACGAGTAGATCGCTTCCCGGAATCGTTTGTCATTCAAGTCTCGTTCTGCCAAGCTTCGGTTCTTCTTCGTTTTCATTTTATTTACATCATAAAGCTTTACAGCTGAAAGCGCGAAGTGATTTCGGCCAATTTGTCCGCGACGATTTCAAGGCGACCGGATTGCTCGGCAATTTCGCGGATGGAATCTGCCGTTTCCACGAGGCTCGATTTTGCTTGTTCCGTGCCGGATGCGTTTTCGACCGAAATGGCGGACAGTCGCTCGATGACTTGGATGGTCTCATCCTTGCGATGCGACAGCTCCGAATTCTTCGCGAGGATGTCGCGGATCAATTGTTTCATCCGGTCGATTGCGACAGCGATGCCCTGGAGGTTGGAGTTCGTCTCTTGGAGCTGGAACTCCTGCGTCTCGATGAAACGCTGCATCTCGTTCATGGTTTCCACGCTTTGAGAGACCTTGCCTGCGAGCTCGATGAGAATGCTCTTGATATCCTCGGTCGAGCGGGATGATTCGTCCGCGAGCTTCTTGATCTCTTCCGCGACAACGCCGAACCCTCTGCCGGCCTCTCCCGCACGCGCCGCTTCAATCGCCGCGTTAAGAGCGAGGAGGTTGGTTTGGTTTGCGATCGAGTGGATCATATTGCTCGCTTCGCTGATGCGTTCGGTACTAGCGTTGGTTTCCAGCACGACTTCGGCGACATGGCGAGCGGCTTCGTTGTTGTTTTCGACGGCTTTGACGAGAGAGGACATCGAGCGTAGGCTGTCCTCCTTGAGCTTTTCGACTTGAGCCGCATTTTGGCTCAGATCCTCGATCAATGTGCCGATCTCTTCCAGCGACTGATTCATCGTATTGAGCGCGCTGTTGCCGCGGTCGGTGCCGCCCGCCTGCTCGGATGCGCCGCGCGAAATGTCGTCGACTGTTCGCATGATTTCATCGGAAGCTTTGGAAGTCTGCGTGGTGAGTCGCGCGAGGTCGGCGGCATCGCTTTGGATCGATTTGGTCGATTCGATCACCTCGACCAAAAGCCCGTGTACCGCCGAGTTGACTTCGCGGAGCGCACGCGTCATATCGCCGACTTCGTCTTTGCGCAGCAGCTGCTTGTCGCATTCGACGTCAAACTCCGGCCGGAAATCCAAGTGGGCATATCGCTTGAGTGTCTCGCGCATGCGGAGAAATGGACGGATGTTGATCGAGGTCAGGTAGTACAGAGTGATCCCGATCAGCGGAGCGAGCACGAGCGTGAGGATGAGGATCGCCATGCGCAGGCTCGACGCCTGGCGGTCGAGCTCGTGGTAACGCACGGCGGTGATGACGGACCAATCGACGGTCTTTAGGCGGTCGAATGCGGCGAGTGTGCGCTGACCGTTGATGTGGTAGTATCCCGTACCGCGCCCCTCGCTTTGAATCCGCTTGCCGAGCGCGACGATTTCGGGGTTGTAATCCGCATCGTTCAAGATGTTGGTTTTTTGGACCAGAGTCGGATCCGGGTGCGCGATCACACGGCCGTCTCCCTGAATCAGATACGAATATCCGGTCGTACCGATCTTCGCGCGATTGATAAAGGCGTTGATGTCCGTGAGAGGGACGGTGGCGCCGAGCAATCCGTCCACTTTGCCGTTGCGGTCAAAGAGCGGGCAGGCGATGACGACGACCTGATTGCCGGTCATCGCGGAAATGACAGGATCGGAGATCACCATCTGGCGCGAGGAAACGGCGCGGGTAAAGTAGTCTCGGTTGCCGATGTTGCCGTTGGTTCCATTGTCTCCTCGGAAGGAGCCGTCCTTTTCGGCGGTAAAAATTGTCTCGAAATGAGAGAGAAGTTCATGATTTTCCTGCAAATAGGTCTTGATCCCATTCCAGTTTTTGTCTCGGAAGGCCGTGTTGTACGAAAGAAGCTGCACCTGGTTTTTCCACAGTTGCACACGCGCTTCGATCTGCTCGTAAACAATGTCCGCTTGCAGCACCAGCTGGGTCTCGACATTGCTCGAGATGATATTCAATGAAAGAGTCAAAGTGACTGCCGCAAAAATCCCCGCCGCCATGCAGATGAGTGCCACGATCGGAAGAGAAATCTT
>JAUMWO010000063.1 GCA_030529605.1 Bacillota bacterium
CCATGGAGAGCTTGTCCTTTCTTTTGTTGGTGTGGTAGCTACATTATACTGGATATGCTCTCTATTTTTTTATCTACTTGGTCTCACATCTATTGTATCTATACACTCAAAGTAGGCATGAGACATCTTCCGACTTGAGTTTGGCCTGAGTTTATGCTATCATAACTCTGTCGAAAGACTAATTGAGCCGTGGAGATCGTCAGAGGATTCGGGTCTTGCGCAATCCGACGGTATGAACCTCGTCAGGTCCGGAAGGAAGCAGCGATAAGTACAATGTCGGATGTGCCGCAAGGGTGCCTTAGTCAGTCGGGCGCTCCCGGCTTTATTATTTAGGATTGGAGCCTCCGTGAAGCTAGCGTTCGAACAAAAAGTAGCCAGAGCTGTGGTTGGGTATTCACTCGCCATTTTTTTGTTTGTCGCGATCTGCTTTTTTGCCGTGCCGGGTTGGTTTCCTACGGATGTGAAGCTGAACCTGCGCAATTTAACTTTGATTGTCGCCACAATTTTTCTCTACTCGATGGCTTGCCTTTATCTGCTGATCCGGGTCATCCGCGACCGGCGCCGCATGATCCAAAACATTCTTCTCTCCGATCAAGACCGCAACAAGGTTCCGGTGATTTATGACGAGTATCAAGCCGCAGATCGGTATTACCGCACTTTGACCGATGAAGTTTCGACTGTGGAGATGGAGTTTTCGGCGAAGCAACGTCTGCTGTCCGAGCTCCGAGAGCGTTCGCGCGGACTTTCCGAGGACTGTGACGAGCAAAACAGATTGGTCGAGATCGAAGCGAATGGTCTCAATGATTTCACCAATGCCTTTGTCTCGGTCATGAACACGATGGATTCCTTGGTTTGGATCACCGATTACGAAGGGGTGCTTCAGTACGCCAATCGCAATCTGCTGAAATTGATTCCCGACGCGAAGGTCCACACGACGACGCTTTACGATATTCTGGTCGCGGACGAAGAAGACATCAAGCTGTTGCGACGTCGTGACTTTGCCAATGTGAAATGGAGTCTGCGTGCTGCGGACGGAGCATTTGTCGAGCATACATTCAGTTCGACGCGATATTTTGAAGGCAACACAATCAATCGACTGATGTTTGTCGCGGACCGAAATGTCGCGGTCGATCCGTCATCCACCTATATCCGGATTAACAAAAACCTCAATTTTATCAACGAAATCAGTGAACTCATCGGGCGCGAGCACAACACGCAAGAATACATCCATCGGATCCTCGAGAAGATCGGTCTCTTCTGTCAGCTTTCTGCGGTCTCGATTCGCCTCAAGGACAAGACCAAGTCGGACGAGCTGATGTATTTTGCGAGTTACCGGCGCCGCCCGGACGACATCGACGAGAGCCCGTATTCCATTGAAGCTTCGCATCTCGGTTTTTGCTTTACCCGCGGTGAACCGGTGCTTCTCAATTCGCTCACGGATATGCTCTTTCCCGATCCGCGCGTCGAGGGGATTCTCAACAAAGGGAATTCTTTGGGGCTCTTTCCGCTCAAACTGCAAAAGGAGACCATCGGTGTCCTCGCGCTGATTCACGATCAAGCGATCGACAAGGATCTGCTGCTGTTGATCAATTCCGTGACGATCAACCTGACCATCGCGCTGGAGAAAATCCTGCTCATCGATGAGCTTAAGAGCAATTATTTCAAGACGGTTGAAGCTTTCTTCACCGCATTTGAAATGAAGGTCAACTTCCTGCACGGTCATTCGCGTCGTGTCGCGCGGGTCGCGCTCAAAATGGCGGATCATCTTTATTTTGATCAGGACGACAAGGACAATCTGTACATTTCCGCGCTGCTGCACGATGTCGGCAAGCTCTCGTTCGAAGAGCAGTCGCTGGATTCGTATTTTGACAGCGACGTGCACGGGACGCTGGGACGCCGCATGGTGGAAAAGGTCGGTTTTACCCGCGATGTACTCGAAGGCGTCGAGTTTCATCACCGTGATTACATCGAGGGCGATCGGGTTCAGCCTCTGTTTGCACAATTCGTCCGCATCGCCAATGACTTTGACAACTTCTTTCACATCGCGCCGCAACAGGAACGAGCGATCAAGTTCTTGCGCGGGCTTTCGACGCAAGAGTATTCGCCTCAATTGCGCGGCGTCTTGCTCGACTTGGTGGAGCATCATTTCAAAGACTTGATGGAGATCTATGAGGAGGTGCCGGATGCGTTATAGCACTATGGTGCTCTTCATGCTCTTCCTCTTTTTGGTGCTGCCGAGCGCGTTTGCAGCCGTAGTCGTGCTGTGGATGCTCCGCGGGGACCTGGACGCCGCACCGATCGGTATCGGGATCTCCTTTCTGGGGATCGCTCTCACCTTTCTTTACCGAGAACGTCTCCAGCAGGTGTTTCAGCTGGATGTGAGCCGGTCGGACGAGAAGGATCCGCTGACCCTCAAGTTGAAGTCCCTACTCGAAAAGCGCGATTCGATGCGTCAACGCATCGAACAACAGGATCAAGAGATTCTGGACTTTGAAAATCGGATTCAATTCGACAATCAGCTTTCCGATCTCCACGAGTACAACCGCAAGATGTACCAATCCCATCGCGACAACACCATTCGCAAGATTCAAACGATGATGGATCTGTCGCACCAACTCTTTGCGGTGATGCGCCCGAGTGGGGAGATCGAGTATGTCAATGCGGCATTTTTATCGCGGTTGCATTATACCAAGGATCAGGTGATCGGTCACAATGTCTCCGAATTCATCATCGCGGAAGAGATCGACAAAAAGGAGGCGCATGATCGCCTGCTCAAAGGGAATGACAAACCGACCATCGTGTCGGTATATTCGGGCAAGGATCGTGCGCCGGAGATGATCAGCTTCATCGCCTCCCGACTCGACACCGGACACTATTTCCTGAGCTGTCGAGCGATCAACGATGAACTCTTGACGAAATCGCTTCTCCTCACGAAAAACCGTGAGATCGAATACATCAATCGAGTCAACGCCTCTTTGATCAGCAACAACAGCACGGAGAAACTGCTCGCCAATATCGTCAGCAAGATTTACAGCCTGTTTCGCATCCGTTATGCGGCGATTTATCAGCGTCAATCCGGCCAAGCGCGTTTGATGGCGTCAGCGGGGGATTGCGAGGATTTGAGCAATGCCTTCTTGTACCGTGTACTGGCTCAGCCAAATTTCGAGCAGATTTTCGATCGAAATCACTGGACGATGGCGGCGACGCTTCTGGAAACGGAAGGCGAACAGCTCAAGCTGGTGATCGTTTTCGAGAAAAAGATCAGCACTAATGAGGTGACCATCATCAAAATGTTCACCAACCAAGCGTCGATCGTGATTCAACGCGATCGGATCTACGAGAGCATCAAGCGCCGATTTGTCGGTACGATTTTGGGACTGGTGGACATCATCGAGGCCAAGGACAAATACACCGAAGGGCATTCGAGGCGCGTGCAGCAACTTTCGATGGAGATCGCAAACGAGATGCAATTGCCGCAGGAGGACATCGAGGCGATCGAGATCGCGTCGATCCTGCACGATCTCGGCAAAATCGGGATTCGGCGCGAGGTGCTCAACAAATCGGGGCGACTCGATTTCGACGAGTATCGAGAGATCCAACAGCATCCGAATCGCGGATACGAAATTCTCAAGAACATCGATCTCGACAAACGGATTTTGGAAGCCGTCGCTTACCATCATGTGCATTTCGATCTCAGCGGGTATCCGTCGGATCATGGTCTGAAGGAACTCCCGCTTTTTGCGGGGCTGATCGCTGTCGCGGATGCGTTTGATGCGATGACCTCGTCTCGCAGCTACACCTGTGCAAAAACGATGCACGAAGCCTTGGATGAACTCAGACGCTGTTCGGGCACCCAATTTACCCCGAGTGTCGTCGAAGCGTTGGAACGACTTATAGAACGAGATCCCGAGCATATTCGCAGTATGCTCAACCAGTAAGGAGGCAGCCCGTGAATTACAGTTCCCTGTATCGCCGTATGCGGCCGAAAACTTTTGATCAAATCATCGGACAGGATCACATCACGACCGCACTGAAAAACCAAGTACAGAGCGGGAAACTGGGCCATGCTTATCTGTTCTCGGGCACGCGCGGTACCGGTAAGACTTCCACGGCGCTCGTACTCGCCAAGGCCGTCAATTGCCTCAACCCGCAGAATGGGAACCCCTGTCTGACCTGCGAAAACTGCAAAAGCGAACATTCGCTCGATATCATCGAGATGGATGCGGCGTCCAACAACTCGGTGGACGACATCCGTGATCTTCGCGAGCATGTCAAATTTGCGCCGTCTTCCGGTCGAAAAAAAATCTACATCATCGACGAGGTTCATATGCTCTCCCAAGGCGCGTTCAATGCGTTGCTCAAGACCTTGGAAGAACCGCCGGAATACGTGATGTTTCTGCTGGCGACGACGGAGACGCATAAGGTGCCGATGACGATTCAGTCACGCTGTCAAAAGTTCGAGTTTAAGCGGATTCCTCCGGTCGGCATCTGCAATTTGCTGCAGCAGATTGTCGCCGATCTCGATGCCGAATTGAGCGAAAGTGCGATGAATGCGATCATTGCGAGCAGTGACGGCGCATTGCGAGATTCATTGGCAGCGTTGGAACAATGTATGAGCGTCGCGTCCGGGCGCATCGAAGAAGAAGACGTGCATCGAGTGCTTGGAACGGTTCCGCAGGAGGATCTCCTGCACTTGGTCGCTTCGGCGCTCACGTCGGATCGTCTCGGTGTCCTCGATGGCGTGGAAGCGATCGCGGCGCAGGGCAAGGATTTTGTTCAGATTCTCAGCGGTTTGATCGACACGGCGCGCAATGTCTTGGTCGCGACCGTCGTGGATGCGCATACCGAGCTTCTTCAGGGTTCGGATGCATATCGGGAGCAACTTGCGCAAACGGCTGCCGTGGTCGATATTCAGGGCACACAACGACTCTTTGATGCGCTCGTCGCTCTTTCCCAGCATTTGCGCTATTCCCGCAACAAGAGAGCGCTCGTCGAGGTGACTCTGCTTCGAGCCGCACTCGCCGCCGCAGCGCCTTCGCAGTCTGATATCGCACCGCAGTCTGAGCCGCATCGTGCTGTCGCACCGCGAACCGAATTCGTTCCTCCGACCTCGGCACGTCCTGCTACTGCTCCGTCGCACTCAGTTGCTGCCGATGAAACCCGAAGCAAACCGGCTCGTCAGGCTCAGCCTACGTCGAAAGCGCCGGAGGCGACCGTAGCACCAAAGGCTGGCGGGAGGGGGACGGAGCTCTCGGATGAGGAACTGTGGAAATGTGCTCTCGATACGCTGAAGTCGCAGAACCCGTCGGGTTGGAACTTGGTAAGACATTCCAAAGTCTTGATTCGTTCCGATAATTTGATTAAAATTGGGGTCGAGAATCTCAATAAACTCGCAGAATCCGCGATCCATTATCAAATGCGGGGCGAAATCGAGAGCATCCTGCACTCGATTTCCGGCCGGGAAGACCGCGTCCGATTCGAGCGCATTGAGATCGCACAAGAAACGATGCAATTGGAAATCGATCAAGTCAAATCATTTTTCGAAAACAAAGGAGAATCCGTCGACATCGTCGGTTCGGATTCGAAATCATAGGAGGGTAGCATGGCGAGAGGAATGATGCCGGGCGGCGGCAATATGGGCAACATGATGAAGCAGATCCAGAAGCTTCAAAAGGATATGGCGACGGCGCAGGAAGCGATCGAAAGTCAGAATTTCGAGGCGACTGCCGGAGGCGGTGCGATCAAAGTCGTCGTCAGCGGAAAGCGCGTTTTGCAGTCCGTGGAGTTGAAACCCGAGATCGTCGATCCCGATGACATCGAGATGCTGCAGGACCTGATTCTGACAGCGGTCAACGATGCGCTCAAAAAGGCGGAAGACACCATGTCCGATACCATGGGACGCTTTACCGGCGGAATGAACATTCCGGGACTCTTTTAGTGAAAAATGTACCTGCGATCAGTCAACTGATCGATGAGTTTTCCAAGCTGCCGAGCATCGGACGCAAGTCTGCTCAGCGGCTTGCTTTTCACGTTGTCGACATGAACAATGCCGAAGCGATGGCTCTGGCGGAAGCGATCGTCGAAGTCAAGCGCAAGGTCAAATACTGCGAAAAATGTTTCAACATCACCGATATGGAGTTTTGCGAGATCTGTACGGATGCGAAACGAAATCCGCAATTGCTCTGTGTCGTCGAAAGCGCGCGCGATCTGATGGCCATCGAGAACACGAAAGAATTCAACGGTTTGTATCATGTCCTGCTCGGAGCGATTTCTCCGCTCGACGGGATCGGACCCAATGACATCAAGCTTCGCGAATTGATCGAACGCATTCGGGAAGAATCGATCACGGAGCTCATCATCGCGACCAATCCGACGGTGGAAGGAGAAGCGACCGCGATGTATTTATCGCGCCTGCTGAGCGGTACTCCGGGACTTGAAATATCGCGCATCGCGCATGGTGTCCCGGTCGGCGGAGACCTCGAATATGCCGATGAAATTACCTTAGCGAAATCTCTCGAAGGACGCCGAAAAATAAATATTGCCAAATAATGGAATTTATGATATAAAGGGACTGTAAGGGGGTTGTATTGATCTATGCATACTACACCGACCTTCAGGAACAAGAGTATTTTCAATGTTATGAGCATCGTCGGATGCTCGGTTTTCAAAATTTTGATTTTTTAACGGATTGTACCATTTCAGAAGATGATATCCTGATTCTCTTTTCTCAGCCTTCCGCAGAAGAGTCGAAACAAATCAGCACCATCGAGTGGTTTCGTGTGTTTGCTCATGTCGGGATTCGTTTTCCGGCTACGCCCTTCGACGCCCGAAGTTTTGTAGCACGCATCGAAGAGGCGGAACGCGCCGTCATGGAGCACCGCAAGCGCAGCTACCTCTCATTTCACGCCGATGCCGGGACGGATGAGCGCGCCTACCTGGAACGCATATCGGGTCTTACGTTTCCGGACGGCCGAGGACTTCCCGGATCCGGCAAATCGAACTCGGAAGATCACCGGATTCGAGAGGATCGCCGGGGATACAGCACGGCTGCACCGTGCAAATTTACCGTTTTCCTCGGGGAAGACGAAGACTTTCTCACATTTTACCGAAAAATGCGATCGGTGCCGACGCTTTGGATCGACGGAGATCTGCTGCGCCCGAGTTTTGATGAGCTTTTCGGGATTCGTAAGATCTCCACCGGACTCCTCACGCATTTGGCGGGGGCAAACAATACCGGGCTCAATGCACTGTTGGATGCAATCGCCAAGGACTTGTTTCGCCCGGAGTTTTTTCGCCGTGTGACCAAAAAGATCGGACATCGGCAGGAAATCCTGCTCGGGAATTACAATATCTACAATTACGAATACTACAACGAGCAAGAATTTCATCGATTGATCGATGGTGCGTTGGCGATCTATTCCTCGGTGGTTTGGAGAGCACAGCCTTTTCCTTATGATCGGATCTCGCTCGCCGCATTGCATCGCGCCGATTGCATCGTCATCATGCTTCCTTCCGACGTCGCGACCGTCCGTTATTGGCATCATCTCTATCGGATTTATACGCAAAAGCAAGGGATTCCGGAGGATCGAATCCACGTGTTCTCGAGGAAATGGAGCACCAAGAGCCTCGTTCTCCCTTATTTGTTCGGAACGTCCTATCGTGCGTGGGGATCCGGGTTTCGGAGGGCAACATGGGCGTAGTCGAAAGCATTCTGGTCCGTGCGGCAAACCCGGGCGATCGGAACCGCGACGGGGCCGCGCAATGGCAGGATGAACTGGTCACCGAGCTCTCGGCTCTGATCGCCGATGTGCATGGCGGGCGTGTCGACTTAGCGGTGCTTCGTCGCGAGATCACGAAAAAGATGGTCGACCGGAGCGGCGTGATCGATCCGGAACAACTCTGCGACCGTGTGATCAACCGTCTGTTCGGGTACGATTGGCTACAAGAGTATATCGAAGATCCGGAAGTCTCTGACATCGATATTCCACGCTTCCACTACGCGATGATCAAACGGTGCGGAGTCTCGGAAATCGTGACGAGTCGGTTCACCTCAGAGTCCGAATTTGAACGTTTCTGCCGCCTGATCATCATCCGCAATGGCGGTGTGATCAACGAAGCGTATCCGCATTGTCGAGTCGCCGACGGGAAGCATAAACTCCGAATCAATGTCAGTATTCCTCCGCGCAATGCGACCGGAGCGAGTCTGACGATCCGAAAGCATCGAGAGCAAGCCTTTTCGCTCGAGGATTTGGCACAACGTGGAATGTTCCCCGACCGGCTGATACCGGAACTGGTTTCGATGATGCGGCAAAAGGTCAATGTCTTGATCTGCGGCAAGGGCGGATCCGGAAAAACGACCCTGCTTCGTGCTCTGCTGCGAGAAACCAGCGAATCGGAGCGAATCCTAATCTGCGAATCCGACGCGGAGATTTACACGGATAAGGCAAACTGCATCGTCCAACGTATCTCAAAGCGTGAGACCCAGCGAGATGTCAATTTAAATCGGTTGGTGGAGGAAGGTCTGACGATGAGTTTGGATACCTATTGCATCGGAGAGATCACCGGCAGTGAAGCCTGGCCCTTCGTCAAAGCGGGGTACTCAGGACATCGTGTGCTCGCCACTTTGCATGCGATGAACAGTTTCGAATCCGGTGATCGTTTGCTGATGCTTTGCTCCGAGCAATCTCCGCTCCCGGAGTACAAGCTGAGGGAGATGATCGCAAAATGTGTGCAGAGGATCCTCTATCTCGAGGATTTCCGGATCCGTGAGATTCGCAGCGGAGATACCCTGATTTATCAGGACGGAGAGGGAGAAGGAGAGCATCCATGTCCGCTTTCATGATGTTTTGCGCCGTCAGTTTGCTGTTACTCCGT
>JAUMWO010000064.1 GCA_030529605.1 Bacillota bacterium
AATACATGATCCCCGCTGCGTAGGCAAAAGAGCGTACCCTTTTGTCCATCCGAATCGATACGGAAAGTGGCATTTGCCGCAGATCTTGCAGAAAGACAAGCGGCTGTTCGACCATCGACCAGGCACCGACAAACAGAATAAACAAGAGTCCCATCGCGATCGGACGACACAGCGGCAGCGCAAGACGTACGAACATCTGCCAATCGTTCATCCCGTCGAGCCGCGCCGCGTCAAAGAGCCGGTGATCCAACCCTCTCATATATTGCGCGATCATAACCGCTCCAAAGGTCGAAAAAACCCCGGGCAAGATCACCGCAGCCGGCGAGTGATGGATCCCCATCCAGCGCAACGCGAAATACTGAGGCACCAGCGTCGCCTGAAACGGGAGAAGCATCAGCAGGATATACGCCCAGAGCACGACCCGCGATCCGCGAAATGCATAGCGCACCAGCCCATATGCACTTGTCATCGATACTACGACACTGAAACTCACGATGGAAGCGGAATAGGCCAGCGACAGCCAAAATCCCCGATAGAAATTCGGTGTCCGAAACAAGAGTGCGAGATACCCGCTCAACGAAGGCGCTCCGCTCGGTCCCCGAAGCGAAGCAAACAGAACGACCAGTATCGGCAGAACACAGAGTGCCGAGAACAGATAAAGCATCAGATTACGGAGCTTTCGCATACTTCCTCCTTTCTCATCGTCTGCGCTCTTGAAACCGTAAATAAAATGCGACCAAGATGGAAATAACGGCTGCGACGATCATCGCCGCTGCGCTGAGACGTTGATAGCGCAGTTTTAAGAAGTTGTTGCTCATAAAATGTTGAAGCAGATACAGCGAAGTCGGCGGATTGGCACCATGCACGGCGTAGACCTCTCGGAACATCTGAAACGAAAATACGACGCTCAAAATCATAACAAACACGATGACCGGCATGACCTGCGGCACGACAATCCGTCTCAGAAACGATAGCTTGGAGCTCGAATCGAGCGAATACGCCGCCTCATATTCGGGAGACATGGTAGCAAGCGCTCCCGTAAACACGATGACCATGTAGCCTGTCGTTTTGAGTACAAACAACAGGACATAGGTCGGCAGCCAATCCAGAAACGGCATCGCCTCATGACCAAACTTCGTAATCATTCGATTGATCACACCATCATTTGCAAACAAGACGGACCAGCCAATCATCGCGGATGCCGAGGGGACAATCGTCGGCACGAGCATCGCCCAACGCGGAAACCGCGCCACATGCTTAGACAGTCGGTAACTGATCCAAAGCGACAGCATCGTGATCACCGGAACCCCGAATAGGATGAAGACCAACGAATTGCCTGCCGCCTGTAAAAAAGCCGGATTGACCAGAAGATCACGAAAATGAGCGAATCCGGCAAAGCGCAGTTGATGAACCCCATCCGTCAGCGTATAGAACACCGTAAACAAAAACGGAATCCCAAAAAAGAGCAACACGCCGATGAGTCCGGGTAAAACAAACAACCATCCGATTTTCGCGCGATTTGACATCTCTTATCCTCCTGCGAACAGTTCGCGATAGAGTGGATTCCGACCCAAAAGCTCCAAATGTGTACCTTCGTCGATCACCTTGCCGGAGTCCATCAAATAAACCATATCACAATAGTCCAACGAAGCGACGCGGTGACTGATAAAAAAGACAACACTGCGTCGAGCGAGATCCTGGAGCGTTTCCATGACCTTACGCTCCGATTGCCCGTCCAAATTTGCGGTCACCTCATCAAAGACATAGACCTCGCTTTCCCGGAGCAATGCACGCGCAACGCTCAACTTTTGTCGCTGTCCGCTCGAAAGCGTCGAACCTCCGCCGCCGATCTCAGTTTGATACCCGTTCTCCAATGTTTCGATGAAGGAGGCGATCCCGACCCGGTCACAGACGTCCCTCAACTCCTCATCGCCGGCGGACTGGTTTCCCAGCCGCAGATTTTCAGCGATCGAAGCCGCCATAAAATAATCTTCCTTCTGGACAAAAGTAATGCGTCGACGAATCGATTCGACCGACAAATTCGGATAGTTTTCGTGTCCAAGCGAAATTATCCCCTCGTCCGGATCATATAATTTGATCAACAACTTTGCAAGCGTCGACTTGCCGCAGCCGTTGCGACCGACGATTCCGTAGAGCCCCGGACAATCTACACGCAGATTCACTCCATTGAGGACAGGCAGATCGTCAGAGTATGCATAGCGAAGTCCAGTTACTTGAACCCGATGTGTTATCTCCGGGGACAGCAGAGCCGTCGAATTCCGCGCATCATCCTCACACTCCGCCTCGAGAATGGACTGAATCCGCTCGATCGACACGGAGATGGACTGAACCCCGATGTTTAACCCCCAAATCGAGGAGATCGCACCGAATAACCGGTTGCTGTAATAATTGAATGACACCATCAATCCAATGGTCAGCAGCCCCTGAGAAATCAAGACAGCCGATAGATAGATCACATAAAGCGCGGCGACTAAAGTAATCATACTGCCCGAAAATCCGACGATGTTCTCCAACCGGATCGATCGTTTGGTCAAATCCAGCTCCCGTTGAATCAATCCGCCGTACTTTTCGTTGGTACGACCTTCGGCTTGAAAGCTTTTGATCCCGATGATGTGATCAAAACTCTCATTTTGAAAGATCATAAATTCATCTCGAAATGTTTTTCGCAGCTCTGCCAGCTTTTTATAGTGTTTCCTGGCGAAAAATGTCAAACAAAAGGTGCACGGGATATAAAAAATCGCCGATGTAGACAAGAGCAGCGAGATGCGAAGCACAAAAATTAACGACACGACGAGGGTAATCACCGTATTGAAGATGCCGGTAACAAAATTCAGCGAAAAGGAAACCACCTCATCGGCATCGCCATTCAAACGCGACATCAGTTCACCCGTTTCATATTGGGAGCTCTGGCTGAGCTTCATCCGCAGTATCGCGTCAAACATGCGCCGCTGGATCGCTCTCGCCATCCGAAACGAAAGCAGTTTTCCCTGTCTACCCTCCCAAAGGGAAAACACATTCGCGCCAACTGTCAAGAAAAAGTATCCCAGGATTAGCGATGTGAGAAACGACAGCTCTCCGGAGCCGATTCGATCCAGCATCTGGCCATACAGAAAGGGAGTCATGTTGTTCAACACAGCCCCGACCCCAATCAGAAACAGAAGTAGCAAAATCGGACGCCAAGCGGGGCGCAACAGTCCGAGGATGAAACGGATCACCTGTTTTCGGTTTTCTCGTTCCGTTTTCTCTGCCACGCTAACACCTCCTACTCATTCAACAAAATCCGAATCTCCCTCTCCGCTTCCGTCAGAGCAGCTTCCAGCGTCAATTCATCATTCATATATTTTTCAATGGATTGCCACAACTTCTTACGAATCGGCAGACCATAGTCATACGATCTCGTGACGGAGTCAGCGATGCGAAGCACCTCTCCTGTCGCGTACTCAACTTCCGCAGGATCCCATTCCGGAAAATTTTCCTTCAGTTCCTCCTGCACCTTGGTATACTCCAAACGGTTGACCGGGTACTGTTCCCAGGCGACAAATCGCTGGATCTCCGGGGAGAGAAGAAATTCCAGAAAATCCCATGCGACATCCTGGTTGGAGCTATGCGCGGAAATCCCGTATACCATCCGACTCAGCAGCGTGCGATTCGGCGCAATCTCACCGCCAAAACGACCCACAAGTCGGCACCGACGCCCTGAGGCGGTTTGTAAATACCACCATAGAGAGCCCTTCAACCCTTCATTTAGTTTGCACTCAGTGAAGAGAGCTCCTGAGTGGGAACCTTCCGGGATATCATAAAGATTCACAGCCTCCATCGCAGGCGACTGCGAAAGGTCTTTCATCCGACGCAGTAACTCCCTGAACCAATCCGAATCCAGCCGCACCGTCTTGGTCTCGAAGTCGATCAAGGAATCGATGTTGGAATATAGAATATGACCGCCAAATCGACGCCACACCGTGATATCCCCGGTAGCCGTTGCGATCAATCTTCCCTCCGGGAGATATTCTTCGATGAGAGGAACCAGATCCAGCACATCGATCCACCGATCGAGCCGCATGCCGTCTGTTCCCGGTATCGCACGCAAGAGTTCTTCGTCGAGAATATACCATCCCTGACCTCCGGCGAAGGAAAGCGGCACTCCGCGAATCGCACCATCCACTCGCATCCCCTCAAACAACGAAACAATCAGATCAGGATACAACGCGCTGTTTCGGATCCGATCGGATAGATCGAGGAATGCATCCGATGAAAGCATATCCGATAGCTCCAGCCCCGATCCTCCGATCATCACGAGATCTCCGGCTTCTCCGGATGCAATTCGCAGCGACAGCGTGGTTGCATAGTTCCGGTGGTTTTGCAAGAATTCAGCGCGGGAGTTGTACATATAATCCGGAACAATGTCGACATCCGGATGATTGAGCTCATATCGAGACATCGCCTGGCTGAAATAATTCGTCATGTAAGGGATTGTCACCGTGATGACCCGCTCGCGGGGAGGACGCTCCCCTGCCACCTTGGAATATGCATAAGTCGAGATCAGCACCGTATCATCGCTCGTGCCTCCGGTATGCACCAGATAAAATCGACCTTGATCGAAGGCGAAGCCGCTCAAGATTCCGACTTCTTCCAGCGGAATGTAGCTCATATCGATCCCTGCCAGTACAAGTTCGGTATAATCCCGCCCCTCCGACGCGACAGAAAAACTGCCGATGTGCCCTCTGCTGAGATCAAGACCGTACACCATCCGACCATCTTCACCGAATTGACTCATATAAAACAGGGTTCGAGTTTTAAATATTGGTTCCTCCCCACGCAAATCAAACAGTTGCGTTCCCGAACCGTCCATAAATGATACAAGCAAATGGGAACCATTGGCACAGAACGACCTCACACTCTCGAACCTTCGAACGAGATTTCCATCGAGATCATAGACTTCGAGATCCCACATCTTAGAACCAGTCGGAGTTCCGAGGAGATAAATAAAATCCGGAGTTGTCTGAACCTCCCGTACCTTTGTCCGTTGATTCCCGCGAACCTCGATCTGACTGTCTCTACACGGAATGGTCGAAAGCAGTCTCCCGTTCTTATCGTATCGATCTACCACAATACACTGCAGATCCGCATGGTAGTAAGCACAGTAGAGTGTCTGATCCAAAATGCTAAACGCATCACAGCCATTCGGCTGGAAGTTCAAGTCGACCGGCTTCTTATCTCGAACGGACCGGAACACAAAGTTATTCGAGTCGTCGAGCTCCAAGCGTACGAGACTCCCCGCATAACGAGCCAGTGTGCCCATCAATTTTCCGCCCGGTCTGGAATCAACAAGTTCTTCCTGATAAAAGAACGCAGCAGAATCCGGTTTCGAAGTGGGGGTCGAAGAAGAACTCGAAAGGCCGGTAACATCGGCATCGGTTGCAGCAGGGGGGATCACCCCCTGCTGCGCACTCCAAATCGCGACCACGACGGCTCCAGTCACCAGGAAGAGGAGAACAAAGAATCCGTAACGTTTCAACATGCCCCTAGTCATACGAACCCAATGCCATCATCCCGGCTTCAACCATACACCAGTTCGCGCAATCGAGAGTACAGTCTTGAGTACATGCCACTCCACAAGCATACCCGCAATTACTAGAACAACCCGCCGAGCAAGTACTTACACAATCCCCTCGACAAGTATGAGTACACTCAAGAGAACAGCTCACAGCGCAGTTGATGCGGCATGAATTTGCACATCCCAGTTGCTCGATCGGATTGCTCAAGATCCCTGATTGGATCTTGCTTCGATAAGACATGGTTTCCTCCTTTCCTTCATTTACTCATTCAACAAAATCCGAATCTTGTTCTCCGCCTCTTGCAGCGCTTCTTCGAGTGTGATCTCATCGTTCATGTAGCGCCCGATCTGCTTGAACAGTTCAATGCGGATCGGCATGCCGTAGTCATAGCTTCTTGTGACGCGCTCGGCGAGCCAAATCACTTCTTGCATAAAGTACTCAGCATCATCCCTCTTTTCTGCCATCGCCTCATCTTTCACCATCTCATATGCGATTCGATTGACCGGGTATTGATCCGCAGCAACAGCGTACTGAACTCGCGGAGACAACAAAAATTCGAGAAACTCCCAGGCGGTCTCCTTATCCGAACTGTTCGCAGAAATTGCAAAAACCGCGCGACTCATGAGAGTAAGATTCGGATCCGTTTCGCCCAAAAACGGTGATATCAACTTACATTCCCGTTGTAATGCTGCTTTGGTGTAACGCGATACATCTTCTCTTAAATCTCCTGTTAGGGAAACCGCACTCGAAAATAACGCGTTACCCAGTCCATCTGCGTTAATGGAATGCTCATCAAAGTTCGTCATCACAAGAGAAGATGCATAGCGTTTGAACTGTCGGAGCAATTCCGTAAACCACGGTTGGGCGAGATCGATCTGCTTTCGCTCAAAGTCGATGAGTGAATCGACATTGGCATACAGAATGCTGCTTCCCAGTCGACCCCAAGGATCCTCGGCTACTAATTTCGACCCGAATAAGATCCGATTCGGAAAGCGTTCTTGGATGACAGGCACAAGATTGAGCACTTCCGACCACTGTAGAGTCGATCGCTCCTCGATCCCCAGCTCTCGCCCAAGCTCCGCATCAAACCCCACCCATGCCAATCCTCCATAATAAGAAAGCGGAATTCCTCGGAGAGCACCATTTATCCTCATTCCATCAAACAAAGGGACGATCAGATTAGGGTACTCGGGACTACCGATTAGCCGATCAGAAAGATCGAGGAACGCATCCGAGGCAAGGGCACTTGAAAGCTCGATCCCCGAGCCACCGATCATGACAATGTCGCCGACTTCTCCGTTGGCGATGCGAAGCGATAGCTTTTCTGCATAGTCGCGAGTACTTCCCAGAAATTCCTCTCGCGAGTTGTAGATGTAGTCCAGAACAATATCGACATCCTTATGAGCCATTTCGTAGTACGACACCGCGTTTTCCATATACTTGATTAAGTATGGCATGGTCAAAGTAATCACTTGATTGCGAGGGGGGCGCTCTCCTTGCACTTCGTCGTAGGCATACCACTGCACTCGAGTATCTGCTCCCCCTGACGATGTGACAAGCGACATCCAAAAACGACCTGTGTCGTAATTTATCTCTCGCACAAAATTTCCCTCATACGGGATATAGGAAGTGTCCGTTCCGGACCAAACGCGTCTTGCATAGTCTGCGCCTTCCGAGGCAATCGAAAGAGTGCCGAAATGACCTGTCCCTCGTTCCAAGCCACAGACTGTCGTTCCATCTCTACTAAAAGTTATATTAATAAAGTCAAGCGGTATTGAAATCAACAAGTGATCGGAGGAGGTTTCGCGTAGGTTGATTCTGGTTGTCAATGGACCAGTGCCGATGCAGACAGCGTAATAATCCCCATACGCATCACCATCAGAAACGTTTTCTACCCGCCGAAGCAGTGTTCCACTGCGGTCATAGACCTCCAAATCCGGCTTGAATCCACCCTCAGGCGTGCCAAACACATAAATATACTGCTCGCTGACTCGAATTTTTTTTAGATTAGCATACCGTTCCTGAAGAACTTTGACTTTGCTATCTTCAAGCAGTACGGTCGACTGTAGCGTTCCATCCTTTTCATAGCAATCGACAGCGATTCTTTTTTGCTCCGGACTATAGTAGGCGCAGAAAAGATGCTGATCATAGAATGTAAAAACATCCACTGAGCTCTGTGGACGATAGACGAAATCGACGAACTCTCCACGGATCACATCTTGAAATTTGAGATTGCCGGACGAGTCCGGCGTGAGCCGCACCAAGGCTTCACCGTACCACGACATCATAGAATCCGATTTGGCTTGAAACTGCCTCTCATCGATCAGTCTCTCCTGATAATACGAAGCGCCCGCCGGATCGGACACGGAAATCGAAGCAGGGTCGGAGGAAATTGCATCACCGGTATCGCCGGTCGGCTCGATCCCCCGCTGCGCACTCCAAATCGCAGCGACCACGGCTGCTAGGACGAAGAAAACCACAATAGCAATCCACCAGCGTTTCATACGTCACTCCTCGTTTGTTTTGATCTCCTTGGTCTCAAAATCAAGCCACCAGTTTTTGCCGCTCCAGCTGTATTTTTGCGACATTATCTTCCACCACTCATTGAATTGACGCAATGTCCTGCCGTAATCGGCGATCATTTTTTCATATAAAGCAGTATTCTCGCTATCGACGATCTTAGCCAAGTTTTCCAATGCAATCTTGCGCTCAAACAGCGATTCGATCTCGATATACTCTTCTTCCGTCAGTTTCCAAACAACTCTCATACTTCCTCCTCCGGATCCCCCGACCGCCCGAAGGCGGTCAGAGGATTAGTCATACGAACCGAGGGACATCATTCCAACTTCTTCCATACACCATGCTGCACAAGTAAACTTGCAAGTGTACCCGCAACTCGATGAACATCCATTTTTACAGGAATCTACGCAATCCCCACGGCAAGTCACTGTGCACTCTTGGATACAAGTAGTTTCACAATTTATGCGACAAGAATCTCCGCAATTTCCTGTACAACTACCTCCGCAACCCATCGGTGTGATCGGATTGTTTACGATCCCTGATTTGATCTTACTGTAATACGACATAATTCCCCTCCTTTCATCATTATTTACATCGCGAACGGCACCCGTCCGTGATAACATCAAAAACAGGTGTTGATCGGCTCGGAGCGAATCGGCTCCGGCCACGCTATCCATTCTTCCAATTTTCGAGCCAAGTCATCCGAGAACTCTTTCTCGATTCGGCTTTTCTTGCATTGGAAGCTTGGAGAGACTGCGTACTCATTGGTCATCCGAC
>JAUMWO010000065.1 GCA_030529605.1 Bacillota bacterium
CCACGTCTCCGTGGTCTGTCGCGATGGAATCGTCATAAATTAGGATGAGAAACGCGAACGTCGGCTCGCCCTGGGTTCATCGAGCGGTATAACCGAGAAGCGGTAACTGCGCTTGGACTTGGACTGCACGCGACGGATCATGTTTTGTTGAGCCTGCTCCTCGAGAGACTCCCCCATCACAAAGTCGGTGATTTGATTCGCTTCGGCAAATTGCACCAAGGTGTTCTCGATGTCCTTGGCCTTGAGTACCGTAAGCTGAGCACCTCGACTCTGCGCTGCATCGAAGAGATACTCCAGAGCATCCTCCTGCTTTAAGGTGCCAAAATACTTCCAATCGTCCTTGATGACATGAAGCACATGCAACTGATCTGTCTCTGCTTTTTTAAGTTGCAACCCGAAATCGATCAAACGGTCACAAGACTTCTGCTGAGTGACACAGACCAAGATGTTTTTCTGACTCATCGCCGTCACTCTCCTTTACGATTCCATTATAACAAATCGGAATAAAAAAATCCTTTCCGATTCCTTGAAATGAAAATAGTTCGGGTATAGAATGAATGCTATGAAGAAGAACAAGCAATTGATCGGGCGCTACGCTCTCCTTATTTTCGGTTTTGCCGTGATCGCTCTGGGAACGACGTTGACATTGTACTCGGAGCTCGGCATGAATCCTTGGGGAACCTTCCACCAAGGTGTTGCGAAGGTCACCCGCCTCAGTTTCGGGACGATTTCTCAGCTGACGGGACTGGCGGTGATTCTCTTTTCGTTGTTCTTCAAAATCTATCCGGGAGTCGGGACCGTACTCAATATGGTGATGATCGGTTGGATGATCGACCGTCTGAACCAATCCGGACTGATCCCGCACCCTACGACTCCGCTGATGCAGTATGTCTACCTCATCGTAGGAATTCTCTTGTTCAACTACGGAATTTATATCTACCTCGTCCCGGATCTCGGCGCCGGCCCACGGGACGGATTGATGTTGGGACTGGTCCGTATGACCGGAATCTCCGTATCCATCATCCGTCCGATGATCGAAATCACCGTGATCACCATCGGTGTCCTGCTCGGCGGTCCGCTCGGAATCGGCACCTTGCTCAACGGATTCGGCGGCGGTTATGTCTTAAACACCATTTTTAAGCTACACAAATACGACCCGAAGCGCAAACAGTAAGCGCGATCAACCGATGCGCGGAATCGACCGGATATTTGCGATGCCTTTTCGATCGAGATAATGCTCCATCCCTTCCAAAATCTTGATCGGTGCCAAGGGATCGACAAACATCGCAGTTCCCACCGCGATCGCGGAAGCCCCTGCGAGCAGATACTCGATCGCGTCGGTCGCATTGCTGATTCCGCCCATACCGAGGATCGGGATACGGACGACGGAACTCGCTTCGTACACGCACCGGAGCCCGATCGGTTTGATCGCAGGGCCCGATAGTCCGCCCGTACCGCGTAAAATCGCCTTGGTCATTCGCTCGGCATCGATCGCCATTCCCGTCACCGTGTTGATCATTGACAGCGCATCCGCGCCTTCTTCCTCACAAGCTCTCGCAATCGCCCGAATGTCCGTGACATTCGGAGAAAGTTTGACGATGAGATGCTTCTTCGTCGCGGCTCGAACTGCCGAAACGACCTGTCTCACCACATTCACATCCGTTCCGAACGAGAGCCCGCCATTTTTGACATTCGGGCACGAAATATTCAGTTCCACCGAGTCGACTTCGCTCGCATCGATGACCTGAGCCAAAGCGACATAGTCTTCGATGGTCTCTCCATTGATGTTGGCGATGACGGGCACTCCACGCTCACGCAGGTATGGCAGCTCATCGCGCACAAACACGTCCGCTCCGGGGTTTTGAAGACCGACCGAGTTGATCATTCCGGAAGCGGTTTCGACGACTCGTCGACCCGGATTTCCATCGCGCTGACGCAAGGTCAGACCTTTGACCGAAATCGCCCCGAGTTGTGCGATATCAAAGAATTGATCGAATTCTCGTCCAAATCCGAAGGTTCCCGAAGCGACGGTCACCGGATTTTTTAAAATCAGTCCGTTGAGATCGACTTCCATCCTGCCGAGCCCCTCCGATTGGTGCGGCTTGGGTTCGTGAATGGGCTCGATCTTGGTACGCTCCAGGACGAGATCGCTCGCTCGAAACATCGGTCCGTCCGTGCAGACGCGCGCATAGCGAACCGGCCACTTCACCTCGCAGGTACAGACCAAGCAAGCGCCGACCCCGCAGGCAAAATGCTCTTCCAGCAAAAGTTGGGGATCGATTCCACATGCGAGGAGCTGCTTGCCCAAAGCCCGCAACATCGCATCCGGCCCACAGACAAACACATCCGCATACGGCTGATTTGCCGCGTTCGCATCCGCGACGAGCTGTTCGACAATCGGGGAAACATTGCCGTAGATCGAATGAAAGCGCGAATCCTCGCACGCATCTCCATAGCATCTCTGCGATTCGGTCGCGACATACAGGCTATCGGAGATCAACAATTCATCGATCAGATAGGGCGCTTCGCGATAACCGACGACGGTATCGACGAAGGCACCGCGACGCTTCAATTCTTGAATCAACGGAATCTGCGGTGCGACACCGATCCCTCCTCCGATCACAAGAAAACGGGAACCCGCCGCTTTCTCCGCGAGATCGTACCCAATGCCGAGCGGACCGAACAATGCCACGGAGTCTCCGATCGCTCGCTCGACCAACTCCTTGGTCCCCTTTCCGCCGACGCGGATCGTCAGATCGATCGTTCCCTCTTCACGATCGATGTCGCTGACGGATATCGGGCGGCGGAGGTAAGCATTGGACGGCTGCAATTGAAAAAACTGTCCCGGCGCCGCCTCTCCGTCCCAATCGACTCGAAGCGTATATACGCTGCCCTCTCCGCCTTCTCCGCTAAAATCTTGCCGACAAATGCGATCTCGGATCGTCACGATCCGGTTCTCCTTTCGCTGTTGCATCTCAATCCCCTTCCCCATCTCTGCTACCGTGCTTCCTTCCGCGCTGCGCGGATGTCATCCCGCATCGTCTGCGCCGCTCGGCGGATCGCGTCGGTATACGACTCCCCATCCTGCGGTTTCGCGTAGATGATGCCGCGCGATGAATTGATCAAAGCTCCCGTGCCGTCCGGACGGAGAGCAGTCACAATGTCTCGCGCCGTTCCCCCTTGCGCCCCGTATCCCGGGACGAGGAAGAGCGAGGTCGGCATACGCTTTCGAAGCTCTCCCAATTGCTCGGGATGCGTCGCTCCGATCACCGCACCGATCGACGAGAGTCCGCATTCGCCGACACGCTGACTCGACCACGATTCGACGAGGTCTGCGACCGCTTGATAAATCGTGCGTCCGTCGCTCTTGATCTCGAGATCCTGCAATTGAGCGGATGAAGGATTGGATGTCTTCACGAGCACAAACATCCCCTTGTCGCGCGCGTCAATGCGCTTGACAAATTCCTTGAGGCAGTCGTCTCCCAAATACGGATTGACGGTCACAAAATCGCTGTAAAATCGTCCTTCTTGCGGCTCCACCGCATCGAGGAAGGCTTCCGCATACGCTGCGGAGGTCGAACCGATATCGCCGCGTTTGGAATCCGCGACCACAAAGAGTCCACGCCGATAAGCATAGTCGCAGGTTTCGACATAGGCTTGCAGCCCCGCGACCCCAAGCGCCTCATAAAACGCGATTTGAGGCTTGACCGCCGCCGTCAACCCTTCGACGGCATCGATCACGGCACGATTGAATTCGACGATCGCCGCAGCATAGGCACGCGGATTGTCTCCAAAGCGCCGTACCTGAGACGCGACGACTTCCTCCGGAAACATCGAAAGCTGCGGATCGAGACCGACCAGGATCGGGGATTCCAGTTCGATCACCCGCGCCGTCAACCGATCGATCAGACGCTTACTCATACTTGCCTCCGACGAAGGTGCGGACGACATCGCCGTAGTAAGTGCGGCCGTGGAACGGCGTGTTTTTGCCCTTCGACACGAAATCCTTCGAATCGACGGTGCGCTGCGCGTCGAGATCGACCAGGATCAAATCCGCTCGCATTCCGGCGCGGATCACGCCCCGATCGCACAGTGTGAGAATACGCGCAGGATGCTCCGACGTCAGGCGCACCAAGTCCGAGAGTGAGAACCCGTTGTCACGACACAGAGTGGAAAATGTGACGGAAAACGCCGTCTCAAACCCGCTGATTCCCATCGTCGCTTTGTTGTATTCGACCTCTTTGCTGGACGCTTCATGCGGCGCATGGTCCGTCGCCATTGCGTCGATGGTGCCGTCTCGGAAGCCTTCAATGATCGCCAGACGGTCAGCTTCCTCCCGAATCGGAGGGTTGACCTTGGTGTACGGATCCTTGCGGTCGATCATGGACAAATCGAGCGCCATATGGTGCGGAGTCGCCTCGCAAGTCACTTTGACGCCGCGCGCCTTGGCCGCTTTGATGGCGGCAACCGCAGCGCCGGTACTGACATGGCAGACATGCAGGCGACCGCCGATCTCTTCGCACAGCTCGATATCGCGGAAGATGATGTTGTCTTCCGCTTCATTCGGAGATGCCGCGCCGCTGAGTTTGGAGGTCAAATCATGGTCCTCGGAATGCGTCATCACCGGAATCCCATGTCGAATCGACGACCGGAACACCTCACGCATATAGTCGGGATTCATCGTCGTTCGTCCGTCATCCGAATAGGCTGCGATTCCCTCGGCAGCGAGCGCATCGTGATCCGTCAGACGTTCGCCTGCGATCGAATGCGTGATCGCACCGGTCGGGCGAACATCGATGACCGCATCCCTCTCGCAGAGTGCCTTGAGTTCACGCAAAGTCTCAACGGTATCGAGGGCGGGGCGGGTATTCGGCATGCAGACGACCGTCGTAAAGCCGCCCTTTCGCGCGGCCCGTGTGCCGGTGTAGATGGTTTCCTTGGCTGAGAACCCCGGCTCCCGCAGGTGCACATGGAGATCGATCAAACCCGGGAGAAGTACCAGTCCGGTCGCGTCGATCGTCTCCACGATCTCCTTCGTCTGTACATGTCCCCGCAGAGCGACCTCCGCGATCCGCTCGGTGATCGGGTCGATCACGACATCATAGCCGCCGTTGAGACCGGCAGCCGGAGAAACCACGGTTGCATTTTGAATCAGAATCATAAATCCTCCAAGTATAAAAACAGCCTCCGCAATGCGCCGAGGCCGTAACGAAGTCAGTCCGAGACTGACCTCACATTATTGATGTCCGTAATCCGGGACGATGCACATAAATTGGAATGGCTCGTCGCCCGCATTCGAAAACTGATGCAGTTCATTTGCCGGGACATATGCATAGGAACCGGCGGTCAATTCATGCAACTTTCCGTCGAGATAGAGCGTTCCTTTCCCGCTGATGATGTAGTTGATATGCGGCCAATCATGCGCATGCTTCGGCGAATGTCCACCCGGTTCGAGTTGCAACACCCGCATGACATGATCCTTCCATCCTTCTTGCGCTCCCACCAGCACCTTGATGCTTGCACCTTGCGCTTGTGGGCTTTGAATGATATTTGAGTTCAAATCTTTCATATTTCCGACTACCATAAATCCTCCTTGCACGACCTCGATGAGGTCGCCTTACCATTATACCATCTTCGCGATATCTTTTCTATATCGCACTCCGGCGAAGCAGATGTCACGAGCATTCGCATACGCCTGTTGCCGCGCATCCTCCAAGGTCGCACCGAAGCCCATTGCTCCGAGCACGCGCCCTCCTGCCGTTTGGTATTCCCCCTCGTTCCCCGTGGTCCCGAAATGGATGGTGTGATCCGGTTGGACTCCGTCTCGAAACGCGATCCGCGCGCCCTTACTCGAGGCAGCCGGATAGTCCTGCGCAGCCAACACGACAAGCACGGCAAACTCCTCATTCCACCGAAGCTCGATTTCCGAAAGACGGTTTTGTGCTACCGCTTCCAAAACCTCGAAGAGATCGTTTTGAATGCGCGGCAAGGTCACCTCGGTCTCCGGATCGCCGAAACGCGTGTTGAACTCGAGCACATTCAGTCGATCTCCATCGTACATAATCCCGACGAATAGCACTCCCCGAAAGTCGATCGCCTCCTCGCGAATCCCCTTCATGAAGCGATCGGCGACCTCCAAGCGAAAGCGCTCGCAGATCGACTCCGGTAGAAAGAGATCCGGCGAAAAACTCCCCATCCCTCCGGTGTTGGGGCCTTCGTCCCCGTCATATGCCTTTTTGTAATCCCGCGCCGGCTGCATGAGACGAATCGTATCACGATCCACAAAGCACATGATCGATGCTTCCGTGCCGGTCAAAAATTCTTCCGCCAAAACCCGCGGCGAGATTTGAAACAAAGAAGAAGCCGCTTTTCGCGCTTCGATTTTTTCCTCCGCGATGATGACCCCTTTTCCCGCTGCAAGCCCGTCCGCCTTGAGCACGATCGGGTAATGGGTTTCCGGACGATCGAGATACGAGAGCAGAGCATCCAAATCCTCAAAGCATGCGGATTCCGCCGTCGGAATTTGGTGACGAAGCATGAATTCTTTCGCGTATTGCTTGGAGGATTCCAACAAAGAGGCCGCCCGGTTGGTTCCGAACACCAAATGCCCCCTCTCCTCCAAATAATCGACCAATCCCGCTTCCTGATACTTCTCCGGTCCGATGACGGTGAGATCGATCGCATGCTCTTGCATCCACAGCGCGAGTTCTTCGAAACCGCGCGGCGTATCGAGCGCTACGGTCACGACGACCGCTTCCTGCGCGATGCCCGCATTTCCGGGACAACAATACACGCTCTCGACCACCGGACTCTTTTTCAGCGCGCGGACCAAAGCATGCTCCCGGCCGCCACCGCCGATCACCAAAACTCTTTTTGCTTTCTCGACATCAGTACCCATGTTTGAAATGTCTCCTTCCGGTAAAAATCATCGCGACGCCATGCTGATTGCAGAGCTCGATGATTTTGTCATCCGCAACCGAGCCGCCGGGCTGGATCACCGCCGTGATCCCCGCTCGAATCGCATATTCGAGCGCATCCTCGAACGGGAAGAACGCATCGGAGGCGAGAACCGTTCCCTTGACGCTGAGCGCCGCCCGATCCACCGCGTTCTCGGCGGCAAACACGCGGCTGACTTGTCCCTGTCCGATACCGACGCATTGTTGGTTGAACGCGAGGACGATCGCATTGGACTTGGCGCCCTTGCAAATCTTCATCGCAAATTCGAGGTCCTCGATCTCTCGATCGGTCGGAATCCGATCCGTCACCACACGATAATCCGTACGACTCTCCATTTCGTCTTCGGACTGCACCAAGAGACCGCCGATCGTCTTGGTAATCGAGGCTTCAGCAGGCAAACGATAATTCGGATTTGCCGTAGCACTCGCTCGCTCGGATGGAACAAGCAAGCGGATGTTCTTTTTCGCTCGCAGCACATCGAGCGCTTCCGGTTCAAAGCTCGGCGCAAAGATCACTTCGAGAAAGATTTCGGCGAGTTTTCGGGCCGTCAACACATCAACCTCTCGATTGAATGCGACGATGCCGCCGAAAATCGAGAGCGGATCCGTCGCATATGCCTTGGAATACGCATCGAACACATCGTATCCGATCGCGGCACCGCAAGGCGAAGCATGCTTGACGGCGACCACAGCCGGTCGCTCGAATTCGGAGACGATGCGCACCGCCGCCGACAAATCGTTGATGTTGTTAAAGGACAATTCCTTGCCCCAAAGCTGTCGATAACGCCCCTTCTCCGAGAAGGGTTCGACATAATAATCCGCTTGTTGATGCGCGTTTTCGCCGTACCGCAGGGACTGTTCCCTCTCGTAGGTGAAGGTGACCTGATCCGTCACGACAGGCTCCGCACTGTTTTCGATCAAAAACTGAGCGATCATCGCATCGTATGCTGCGGTATGCGCGAAGGCTTTCGCCGCGAGCCGATAACGGAGCGCGCCCTGCGTCGCTTCCTCGCTGTCGAGCGCCTCCAACACCAAAGGATAATCCTTATGATCCGTAACGATGTAGACGGAGGCGTGATTTTTCGCCGCGCTGCGCACCATCGCCGGCCCGCCGATGTCGATGTTTTCGATCACATCATGCATCGTCGCATCCGAGCGAAGCACCGTCTGTTTAAAGGGATACAGATTGACCGCGACGAGATCGATTTCTTGAATCTCCTGTTCGAGGAGCTGAGCGCGATGTGTTTCCAGATCACGTCGAGCTAAAATCCCCCCATGCACCGCCGGATGCAAGGTCTTGAGGCGCCCGTCCAGACACTCCGGAAATCCGGTGACCGCATCGACCGGGATCACGGATACGCCCGAATCCGTCAGAAGCTTTGCAGTCCCTCCGGTACTGATGATCTCAAAGCCCTTGGAAACCAAGCTCTGAGCAAATTCGACAACGCCCGTCTTATCGGACAAACTGATTAAGGCTCTTCTCGCCATGTTTCCTCCCCTTTTTCGAGCGCCCCCTCTTCGAGCAATCTCACGGCCCGCGGATAGATGCGATGTTCGACTTCCAGCACGCGAGAGGCGATCTCTTCGGGACTCTTACAGTCCCCGATGTCGACCGTCTCCTGAATCAGATGCTCCCCTTCGTCGTATTCCGGAGTCACCGCATGGATGGTCGCACCGGACACATGATCTCCGGAATCCAAGACGGCGCGGTGCACATGCATGCCGTAGCAGCCCTTGCCTCCATATTTCGGCAACAATGCCGGATGAATGTTGTAAATCCGCCCACGAAACGATCGGATGACGCCTTCCGGAATGCGCTTAAG
>JAUMWO010000066.1 GCA_030529605.1 Bacillota bacterium
CAACCACAGATGTGTGTTTTCGTCGCGGTTGATGTAGCGGATCTCCTGCACCGTCCCCGGCACCTTGCCGCACGCCGAGCTGATCCACCGCAACCGCCGTATCGTTGGCGAGTTTGATCCAGCGGATCACACCGCCGGCTACGCCTTTGAACCCTCGGATATCGGAACCCATTGCTCGTACTTTGCCGAAGTACATTCCCATGCCGCCGCCATGCTTCGAAACCTGGGAAAAGTTCGTGATCGATCGATAGATGCCGTCCAAGCTGTCCGGCACGGTATCGATAAAGCAGGACGAAAGCTGATGGAACGGTTTGCGCGCATTGGACATCGTCGGAGTCGCCATCGTCACCTTGAGCGTACTCAGAATATCATAAAAGCGTTTCGCCCAATGCACTCGCTTCTCACCTTCCGGTATCGCAAGGTGCATCGCGATACCGAGGAACATCTCCTGCGGAGACTCCAGGATGCGTCCGTCGGTGTCGCGCGTGAGATACCTCTTCGCGACCAGATCCAGCCCGCTGAAATTGAACAGGTGATCCCGCGTACGGTCCAGACATCGCTCCAATTCATCGAGGTCCTCATCGGTGTAAGACTCGGTTATATAGCCGCCGTAGAGTCGGTGACGAACCAGAAAATGCACCTTATCGCGGTAGGTGAACAGCTCATGCCGCACCATCTCCGCCCGAATGCGCCGGTCGATCTGGAGCGAGAGAAAGCGTGCCGCGATATACTCCCACTTCGGCGACTCTTTGCTCGTCAGTTCACTCGCCGCTTTGATCAGGAGGGTCAAACACTCGGATTCGGGCATCCCCTCTTTCGCAAAAGAAGAGAACTTCGAGAAGAGAAAGGAAAGATTGTAGGCATCCTCCGGAAACTCGTTTTGAATTCTGCGCATCTCGTCAAACAACTCCGCCGATTGGAAATAGGCGGAAAAATCCTGCAGCGTCTTGCGCATCGTGTGATGGCTCGCCCGATAAAGGATATAGGATTTGACGACGGAATAATACTGATTCTCGATCAATGCGATCTCGACGAGATCTTGAACTTCCTCGACCGTAACGACATGTTCCTTTGGAAATTGCGTGCGCACCTTATTTTCTACGCCGAGCGCCATCTCCCGGATCTTCGCGGTGTCGACGGGCTGGCCGACACTGACAAAGGCCTTCTCGATCGCCGTCGCGATCTTGCGGACATCGAAGTCCACCTGTTCTCCATTTCTTTTGATGATGTTCAACACAAACCCCAACTACAATATATAGTATATATATAGATTAAACTTGACCAGAATACCATATATCTAGTGAAAATCAAAGCCAATTTTCGGCTTTTCACCGACTTCTTATAAATCGCACAGTGCTTGCGCCGTCGATCACTTTTACGTATAACTCTTTTACAAAGGAATGAGGATGCTATGTACAAAATTCACTTCCACCAAGACCGAAACGACAAAGAACCGGCAGCTCAGTATATTGCCCAAGTCGCACTGATCGGTGAACTTCCCCTCAAATCGAAACCGTCTTGTGCATTTTAGCACCGCTGGGCAAAACACTTGCCCTAGTACCGATAGAAAGTAAATAGTTGTTGAAACTGCCGGGTAGAACAACTAAGATCGAAGACAAAGTCGGTCAGTGATGTTGAGCAATAAATTCATTCCGCGAATAAAGGGGGATTCGTTATCAAAAGTTTCAAGTCTAAGTTAGGAGATAAAAACTGGATTTGAATTTTTTGACTTTTTAATTGTCTATGGTAGTTGCACTACATCATAGAAGTTTTAGCTCTATTTTCTATCCCACTGGTCTCACATATATATGTGTATACAGACTTGAGGCTTGTTTCTCATCTTTGTTGTTGACAACATCTAGCTTTCGTATTAAAATAAGTACATAATTATCCATGTAAATTCCTAGGCTAGTGTTGTTTGGCTCTTTTGTATTAGGAGGTATGGATGAGTTTCTCGAAGTTGCTTGTAAGTGTTGATATTACTAAGGAATGTAATTTTAGGTGTTTGCATTGCTATAATTCGAGCGGAGAATGCATACATCCAGATCAGAGTGCATTGTCGGACATGGAGTTGTTTTGCCTTTCAAAGACCTTATCGGATTTAAGACCGCTTGTCGTTTGTTTGTGTGGAGGCGAGCCACTGTTACGCTCGGAGATTTTAAAGTCATTATACTCTTGTTTTTAAGGATCCTTTCATTACACAAAGATACAGTGTGGACATTAACATATTAAGGCGCGATATTATTAGCTCTCGCCGTCTACTGTTTCATTCAATTCAAACGGACTGTATCTTTGAGTTTTTGATGACATCGCATCGAGCATATCCTTGGATAATCAGCCGAATTTTTTGTCTCGCCGACAAGGTAAAGACTTTAAGTTATGATGGTATAGAGCGCGAGATAAAAGAGATGTTAACTCATTCAAAAAAAATATATAGGTCATATGAGCTCAACAGGATTTACCTATTTGTCGTTGATTCCAATTGTCAAGTCCAATTTAAAAATGCACTAAAGAGTTTAGAAATCGGAACCCTAGCAAAAGAATTCGTTTTTAACAGAGTGACAACTGATGTCTCAGTTGTTCAAATCTCGATTTGATTTTAGTTTAAAAGGAGGAATTATGAAAAAAGAATATGAATCGCCTGAAATTACCGTTTCTGTAGGTGGCGAAGATTGTTCACCTCAGGGAGGGTTATTATGGCTCGGAGCGCTTGTCTACGGTGTAGTAGGAGTTGCATGGTTTCTGTATCTCGTTGTCCATAACGAGGTACTAGTCTCTAAATAGTATAAGGTTAGGGTTTCGATTTCAATTAAGTTTTGGAAAGGAGGGGGTATGGTTTATCGCTCGAAAAAGGATGCATGGATTGTTTGTGTTTTGCTAATCTACTTTGTGTGTATGTCCATATATTTTGTTTTTGGTGTAATAAACGAAGGATACATCCATCTCAAATTCTGGGTCGGCATATTGATCCATTTATTCTTGCTTACCCTTATGTATATCCGATACGAGATTCGAGAGGAATTATTATTTGTTCGAGCTGGTTTCCTGTGCTGGAAGATACGGTTGGATGAGATTAAGAAAGTATTTCCTACAACTTCGCTTTGGGCTTCTCCTACTCTGTCAACTGATCGAATAGCAATTCAATATGAAAGAAATGGAGTCTTAAAGTCTATCATCGTTTCCCCAATTCCAAGGGAAGAATTTCTATCAAATTTATCACGGCTAAATAATGAAGAAAAATAAATCGAACCGAAACTTTATTAAAGAAGCGTTCAGAGTAAAGCTAGCCAGTCTAGCTTTACTCTTCATCTTAAATTCGTTCGCTAAAATAATCACTCTATGGATTCCAATTATTACAGGGGATCTAATTGATTTTTTGACACATTATGCGAAAACAGATGAGGTGTATTTAAAGCTAACTATTCTATTTTTCTCTTCTGCTATGTTACTATTAATACAAGCTTTGGTTCGTATTCACACAGTATCGCTACAAACAGACATAGGATATCACATCTATTTTTTCTTAATCGAACGGATATATCGCCTGAAAGGAAAATACGATGATATAAACTCAAAATATTTAAATCAACGAATCATTTCGGACTGCAATCAATTTGTTACTTTTGTTGTTGATTCTTCGTTTAGTCTAATTTCCAATCTCTTAAGTATTGCCCTCGTGCTTATTATGATTCACCGGATCGATACTAAGATTAGCATTTACCAGATATTAGCCTTCCCCCTCTATTTTATTATGTATATAAAATCGAAAAAGAAAATCGCCAAAATGCACACAATTAATCGAGAAGCAAATTCCACTTTATTTTCAAAAATTCAACAACGATTGGATTTTAAGAAAACAGTTTTTGCCATTGGGAAAACTGATTATATACTTTCTCAGAATAGGCAAGATCAGTTGCTTGCAAAATCTAAGTTGATGCAATTAACTAAAGCCAGTGTGATTTTCAATCAGATCGGAGGATCAATTTCATTACTACTATCAACTCTCGTCTTGATTCGACTAATTTTTCTGGTAAGCACTAACGAAATTTCTATAGGAACCTTTACCGTGGTAAATTCTTTCAACGTAATGCTGATGGGGAATTACTCATATTTGCTCGCATTTATCGATCAATTGCTCTCTGGGAAAGTCTCCTATCGAAGGTTAGTTGAGGTTAGTGAGTTTGAAGTCTATATGGACGGAACCGAGGTACAGAATGAACTCAAACAAATTGATCTAATTGACGTATCGTTTAAATATAACTGGATGAACCGACTTAATGAGGATCTATTCAATTTGACTCGACACTTTTTGTTGAACAGAATGTATGCCGTGGTAGGTAATAACGGGGATGGCAAATCTACACTGTTAGAAGTTATTCTTGGTTTAAAGCAAGGTGAGTACTCCGGAGATATTTTTATCAATGGAAAAAATATCAAGAGAATTGACATGGAGCTTTTCAGGAGAGAGGAAGTCACATATATCGACCAAAGATTACGTGTTGTTGATATCGAGTTAGATTTTGATGACGATTGTTTTTTTTCTGAGGGAGAAAAACAAATGTTTGCACTTGAGTCTAACTTGAAAGCAGCCAAACGTTTGGTTATTTGCGATGAACCGACCGCTTTTCTTGATCATTCAAATAAAAACAAAGCGATAGCACTACTTATGAAAAATCGTCCTGGACGTATTATCATAGTGGCAACCCATGATCGGGATCTTATACAACTTTGTGATGAAGTAATTCAACTTTAGCTTGTTTCTCTTTTATCTTCCTTTAAGCTTGTCAAATTATAGTGTTTGAGATTGGATTAAAACTAGCTATTTTTATCTTAAAAACACTGGTAAGAGCAAAAAGTCGTTGTAGCATCGGCTACAACGACTTTTGGTATTATGACTATAACCAACCCGCGGCTCCTCACCGAGGAGAAGAACCGAATTAGAGCTGCGACATTCCGAGTGCGAGCGCTTTGAGGTTGATGTCCACAAATTGCGGTTTGACATTCTCGCGCACGATCTCATTCCAGTCAACTGTAGTCTCGAGTCCCATCGCCTTAATGAGCGCACCGACGATGATGATGTTCATCGTGCGGAGGTTTCCGATCTCTTCCGCCAGCTTCACCGCATTGAACACGGTCGTATCGACCTTCTGTGCGATCGATTCGAGAACGCCTTGCGGATACGCCGCTGCGCCGGAGAGAATCGGAGCCGAAGGGATCTGATACTCGTTGACGACGACCTTCCCGTCGGGCTTCACATAGTCGAGCCATTTTGCGGTCTCCATCGTCTCGAAGGAAACGAGGACATCGGCCTCGCCCTTTCCGATGATCGGCGAGAAGACCTGCTTGCCGTAGCGAACCTGGGTTGTTACGGAGCCGCCGCGCTGTGCCATACCATGCACTTCGCTCATTTTTACATCATATCCGGCGCGGATCAGACCCATCGAAAGGATTTTGGAAGCGAGGATGATCCCCTGTCCGCCGACGCCGCAGAGCAGAATGTTTTTGATCTCAGCCATTAGTTTACACCTACCTTTTCGATCGCTTTGAATCCGCAGGATTGCAGACATACCGTACAGCCTACGCAGGTATACGGATCGATGTTCGCCTTCTTGGTCTCATTGTCGAAACTGATGGAAGGGCAACCCGTGCGCGTACAGACGCGGCAGCCCTTGCATTTTTCGTGGTCGACGCGGCATTGGTACCGCTCGTTGAGGCGGAATTCGGTGATGTCTGCTTGCGAGAACTTCTTGAGCGCGCAAGGCCAGCGCGTGATGATGACGCTCGGACCGTCGAATTGGAAGGCTTCTTCGAGCGCAGTGTCCACCGCTTTGAGATCGAGCGGGTTGACGGTGACGACATGCTTGATGCCGATCGCCTTGACGAGGCTCGGGATGTCGATCATATCGGTCGGATCGCCGTTGAGCTTGAATCCGGATCCCGGGTTCTCTTGGTGACCGGTCATACCGGTGATGCGGTTGTCGAGGATCACCGCGACCGTATTGCCCTTGTTGTAGGCGACATGCATCAGCGAGTTGACGCCGGTGTGGAAGAAGGTCGAGTCTCCGATGACAGAGACGATGCGCTTCTCCGGATCATGCGTCGCAAGCGCTCGCTGCGCTCCATGTCCCATTGAAATCGACGCCCCCATACAGATGACGGAATCGGTCGCGCTGAGCGGCTCCGCCGAACCGAGGGTGTAACAGCCGATGTCCCCCGTGATCACGACGCGGCGCTTACGGCTGAGCGCGTAGAAGAATCCACGGTGCGGACAACCCGAGCAGAGGGTCGGCGGTCGTCCGACGATGTGCTCCGGATCGGCCTTGATCTGCGGTGCCGCGATGCCGAGCAAAGCGGTGCGGATGATGTCCGGATTGAGTTCGCCGATGCGCGGGATGCGCTCTTTTCCAATGCAGGAGATGCCGGCGGCTTTCATCTGCTCTTCGATGAACGGTTCGAGTTCTTCGATGACATAAAGCGTCTCAACCTCCGCCGCAAAGTCGGCGATCTTCTTCATCGGCAGCGGGAAAGTGAATCCGAGCTTGAGATACGAAGCGCTGTCGCCGAACACTTCCTTCGCGTATTGGTACGCAACGCCGGAGGTCACGATGCCGATCTTCCTGTCACCCCACTCGATGCGGTTGAGCTCCGTCGTGTTGGAGAACTCCTCCATCGCGAGCAGTTTTTGCTCGACGATCGGATGCAGCATCCGCGCATGCGCCGGTGCCGCGATGAATTTCTGCGGTTTTTTGACATATGGAATCGGTGTGAACGGGACATGCTCTCCGAGTTCGACCAGTCCTTTGGAGTGGCAGACGCGCGTCGTCATCCGAAAGAGCACCGGCACATCGAATTGCTCCGAGATTTCAAATGCTTTTTTGATGTAGTCAAGGGACTCTTGCGAATCCGCCGCTTCCACGCAAGCGATCTTGGCGAATTTTGCGTAATAGCGGTTGTCCTGCTCGTTTTGCGACGAGTGGCAACCCGGGTCATCCGCCGAAACGAGGACGAGTCCTCCGGTGATTCCCGTGTAACCGATGGTGAACAGCGGGTCCGCTGCGACGTTGACACCGACATGCTTCATCGCCGCCAGTGCCCGAACGCCCCCCATCGACGCGCCGATCGCCGTTTCGAGCGCTACCTTCTCATTGGGTGCCCATTCCGCGATCACTTCCGGATATGTCGCCACATTCTCCAGAATCTCGGTGGAAGGAGTGCCCGGATAAGCGCTCGCATAGCGCACTCCGGCTTCGTACACTCCTCGGGCAACCGCCTCATTGCCTGTCATCAATTGTTTCATTCTTCCCTCCAATTTCCCCCAATCGGAATATTCTGCGATCCGAACGATCCCACCACCCGAAGGTCAACGCCGACCGAAGTCCCCGGACGAACGATTCGACCGAGCGGTAAAGGCATCGTATCGATTATTTCGCCGCAACCACCGCGCCGAGCGCGATCGAGTTGAGTTTCGCCTCGTAGCTGTCCGCACGCGACACCAAAATCACCGGAACCTTCGCTCCCATGATGACGCCCGCGGATTCCGCTCCGGCGAGATAGGTAAGCGCTTTGCCGATGCCGTTGCCGACTTCGATGGTCGGAACCAAGAGCACGTCCGCGTCACCGGCGATGCGGCTCGCAAATCCTTTGGTTTCGGCAGCTTCGCGTGAGACCGCCAGATCGAGAGCAAGCGGACCTTCGACGATGACACCCGGACCGAATTCACCGGCTTCGCACATCTCTTGGAGCTTGCGCGCATCGACGGTTGAAGGCATCTTTTCGTTGACCTTCTCCTTGGCTGCGAGGCAGGCGACCTTGACGGTTTCGATGCCGATGCGATGTGCGCATTCGACAGCATTGCGCACAATGCCCGCCTTGTCCTCGAGCGACGGTTCGATGTTCATGCCGCCATCCGTGAGGAGAATCGCTTTGTGATAGAGCTTCGGTTCGTAGAGCATAATGTGGCTCAAAATGCCTTCGCCGCGCAGACCGAATTCTCGGTTGAGCAATGCTTTGAGCAGGATCGATGTATCGATGAGCCCCTTCATCAGGAAGTCGGCTTTGCCGTCCGCAACGAGGCGCACCGCGACCTCCGCGGTCTTGGTCAGATCGCCTTCGTCGATGACGGTGATCCCGCCGAGATCCCATCCCTGTTCCTGCGCCAGCCCGCGGATCTTGGACTCTTCGCCGACCAGAATCGGATCGACCAAACCCATCGTCTGCGCCTCGATGACTGCGTGCAGCACATCGAGATCCTGCGCCGCGGCGACCGCCAATCGGCTCTTGGACATCGTACGCGCCCTTTCTTTAATCCGTGCGAGCATGCTCTCAGGCATTGTTCCCATCTGCTTTTGCCCCCCCTCTAAAAATTGTTGAATGCTTCAACAAAATTATATTCCCATTGTATCAGACTTATGCCAAGGACGCAATCTGATCTCGAATCCATTCGTTGCCCGGTTCGATCTCCAGCGCCTTGGCGAGTTTTTTGCGCGCGTCCTCTACCCTGCCGAGTCGGAGATCGATCACCGCCAGCATTCCGAGTGTATCCGCCTCCAGAGGCTGAATCCGCAAGGATTCGTTCAAGTATTCGCGCGCCGCATCCCAGTTTTGCCGCTTCATCGCGAGCGAGCCGAGGAAGCGATAGGAAGCATAGTCTCCCGAGTTGAGTCGGATCGCCTCGGAGAACCATCGCTCCGCTTCCCCAAAGTTCTGCGCGCTGAAATGCGCCACA
>JAUMWO010000067.1:0-3317 GCA_030529605.1 Bacillota bacterium
CGTGGTTCCGGTGCGCTGCAACCGCTCCCGATCAAGCGGGCGCTTGATGTACCCCCCGTCACGCATCGCACCTTTGTAAAAATGGAGTTCGTAATGGTGACCGTCTCGGTACACATCGACATCCATAAACTCGGAGGCATATTGCGTTGCCGTGAGCCCCAATCCGTTCAAACCGAGCGAGTACTTGTAGGTCTCCGTTTCGGAGTTGTTGTACTTTCCGCCGGCATACATCTCGGTGAACAGAAGCTCCCAATTGTATCGCTGCTCCTTGTTGTTGTAATCGACTGGAATTCCTCGCGCCTCGTCCGCAACCGTAATCGAGCGATCGCTGTGGCGAATCACTTCGATTTTGCGTCCATGTCCACCGCGCGCTTCGTCGATCGAATTGGATAAAATCTCAAAAAAAGAGTGCTGACAGCCTTCGATATCGTCGGATCCGAAGATGACTCCGGGTCGCAACCGGACTCTGTCCGCCCCCTTTAATTGTGTAATGCTTTCATTTGTATACTTCATTCGATTCAACCTACCAAACCATCGTTCAAAACGAAAGCCCCTCTCGGGGCATTCGATTATTCTTCTTCGGAGAGAATTTCGGTGACGACCAGATGCTTCTCCTTGCTCAGATCGACGTAGACATTGCCCTTCGAGATTACCGGAGCGGCCGTCTGGCGATCGATGTGAATGATCTCCCCTTGTTGCCCGTCATTCAACCGCACCCGCATATTGAGGAAGTAAGAAGAGATGTGGTCGATGAACACTTCGACGCAACGAGGATCGAGCGGAGCTCGGAGCAATTCCGCGAAGGTCGCAAAAGGATTGTGTTTTGGACGATAGAGCGTATTGGCCGTCATCGCGGCGAAGACATCGGTCACCATGACAATCTTGGCATACGGACCGATTTCGTCGCCCTTTAGGCCTTTGGGATACCCGCTTCCGTCGATCCGTTCGTGGTGATTTCGGATGCCTTCCAGCACTTCCGGCTTGGCGGCATACACCTCGCGCGCAAGCACATAGCTGAAGAACGGATGGTCCGTCATGATCCGACGCTCTTCTTTGGTCAGTTCTCCACGCTTGTAGAGGATCGAGTCCGGGATATTCGCCTTCCCGATATCATGCAACAAACCGGTCAAGACGAGGTCTCGCACTTGATTTTCTGAGTATCGCAACCACTTCGCCAGCAGACCGGAAAGCATAGAGACCATGACCGAATGCTCGAAGGTGTACCCGTCGAAGCGATCGATCACCATCATCAACCGGAGCATATCGTCATTCTGGCGCAAACCGTCAAACAACGGTTCAACCATGTCCTCGATCTCCTGATAAACCAAGGCATTCCCGATCTTGAGATTCCGACTGACATTTTTAAACCGATCGATGACGCGATCGACCTTCTGCCGATCTCGAATGTCCGGCTTGTCGACCGTCATTTCGACGCGATCCATCGGCTCTACCGAAACATCCAATATTCCTTTACGAAGCAAAAAACTGATCCGATCGACGGTGAGTACGGATCCAGAATTGAGGAGCAAGATTCCATCCGAATCTGTGACCGCTTCGCTTAACACTCGACCGACGAGTACCATCGTCAATACTTCTTTTGCCATAGTCACCTAATCCAATGTTGCCATTTCATGTTGTACCAATATTATATCATCCGGTGACCGGAAATCCAATCAAGACTCCTTCAATTCTGCAAACTGAGATTGTTGAGAAACTGTACCTTTTCGCCGACGATTTCGGTGACAAACACATTGTCGCCGTGCGCATTTTCGTACATCGATGTCGCAACTCTCCCCTGAAGGCTGATCAGCGAGCCTTTCTTCAAAAACTTGGAACAATTCTGTGCCTGCTTCCCCCACACGACGATGCGGGGAAAATCCGCTGTCACCTTGCCTTCGCTTTTCTTTTCGTTGCGCTGTGCGGATCCCAGATAGCGATCGACTGCAAGATTAAATCGCGTGATGGAGACACCTTCACGAATCTCTTTCAATTCCGGATCCTGAACAACACGGCCGACTAAAGTAACTTGATTCATAGCACCCTCCTATCTAGTTGATATTGTAAATTATACCATTTATTGGAAGTTAGTCAACCATTTTCTCATCAAAATTTTTTCGCGATTCTTTTCGGGATCCGAAATATTTTACGCAATACATGATTGTTTTCCGCTATAATGGAAGAACTCAAAAGAACGACATGTTTAAGACCGGGGCGTAACGATGCAAATGAAGGGAAACACCGAATACAACACTCGCATTAATGTAATCAACGGAATCGCCGCTGCTGCAGCGGTGAACTTGGTCAATCCATTCTTTGCCAAGTTCGCGGAACGCATCGGCGCGAGCGAAATTGAGATCGCTCTGCTCAGTTCTTTACCCGCTTTCATCAGCGTCTTCGCCTTGATCCCCGGCGCCATCATGATCGATGTCCTTGGACAAAAACAACGCACGACTGCGGCGTTTATGTTTCTCAACAAACTCTTCCTGTTGCTGATCGCGCTCATCCCTTTCGTACCGGATCATGTGACCTTCAAGCCATTCCTCTTTGTTCTGATGATCGCTCTGATGAACTTTCCGGGATCGATCTATACCAATGGGTACAATTCCAGCATCGCCGACATCTTCGACCCCCGCGAACGCGGCCGAGCAACCGCACTCCGCAACCGTTTTTCGGATATCACTCGCATCACGATCACTCTCCTGTCCGGCGTGATTATGATGATTCCAAAGACCAATTCCGAAGTCATTATGCTATATCAGATCTACTTTGTCGTCGCGTTCGGGCTTTCCCTGATCGAGATCAGCACCTTCCGCGCCTTCCGTTTCCCGGAAACGGCGCCGCAGGAAGTCGACAAGACCAACAAAATAAAAAGGAGCCTTGAGGCTCTCAAGAAAAGCATCGCATTTACCGTCAAAGACAAGGAGTATCGCGCCTTTCTCATCTGTTCTCTGCTCTTTCACTTCGGATGGCAGATGGGCTGGGCACTCTTCACGGTCTATCAAATCAAGGTGCTGCACGCGACGGAAATCTGGTTCTCGGCGATCAACATCGCCGCAGCGCTCGCTTCCATTTTTACTGCGACGGCATGGATGCGCTTTGCCGACCGCAAATCACATACCTTTACCATCATATTTGCAACGTTCGGAATGAGCGTGACCCCCTTCCTCTACGTGATGAGCACATCGCTCTACGAGCTCGTGTTCTACAATGTCATCATCGGCTTTTCGATCACGGGGACGACCCTATTGCTGCTCAACATCATGCTCAACCGCACTCCGAGCGAAAATCGCACGACCATCATGTCCATTTACTCGACC
>JAUMWO010000067.1:3327-7791 GCA_030529605.1 Bacillota bacterium
TTCTCAGTCCTTTGTGCCGATCATCGGAGTGCAGATCATGCAGGCCACTTCGATCCAAACCGCGCTCATCATCACCGGTTGTTTCCGGTTGCTCGGCTGTCTCAGCTTTCTTGTCCTGCATCTTCGTTCCAAAGCGAAACGTGCTCGTGAGGCCGAACAGGGTTAACCCCGTTTTTCCTCCGAGACGATCAGGCAACGATCGAGATCTTGGATCAGGGAGCGCAACCTGCCGACTTCCTCCAGACCGACATATCGGTATTCAATTTCATCCCCGGATGGCGTATACAGCTCGATCACCGGATTTTTCTTCAACTTATCCAGCATTTCCTCCAGCATACGCACCAATCCGCGACACTCCATCTCCGAGATGTTTTCGCCGCGGTAGTGAATGTGCATCAAATAATGCGCCACACGCTTGCAATTGCGAAACAACGGATCCATTTTGCTGTTCTGCGCCTCGATCAGCTCGATGTCCTCGTAGAGCACCTCGATGCGCGACTCCAGATCCGGATCCTGATGATGCAATGCGCGAATGATATCGCAAAGGCTGGAAAAAACGAATGCCAAACGTTTGTGTTGCATCTTACGATAAAAAATGCGAGCAAAGAGTTCATTGACGATCAGCGCGATCAAGATCCCCGCACCGAGCGCCGAGAGCCGGAGCGCGAAGGTCATCGGGAAGTCGGGAGTGCCATCCGACATAAGCTGCACATATTGGCTCATATAGATCGCCGTGAAATAAGCCGCAGGCGTGACAAAACGCCAATTGAATCGAAGGCAGAGATACAAAGTCAGAGCGACCACAAAAGGGACGGTGAAGGAATTGATCCCGAACAACGAGAGCACCGCCAACGAGGAGCCGCCCCCGATCACCGAAGCGAGAAACTGCTCCCAAGCCCGCTGAAAGCCCAGCTTGTTATGCGGTTCCAAGGTCAGCATCACCGCAAAGAGCACCGAGATCATATCTTTTTGTATAAATGGGACAAATCGTAAGCCATACGCGATCGCAATCGCTACAAATGCCTTGAAAACATAGATCGGAGCATCGAACAACAAAGCGCGTTGATCCAACCGAACCCATTGAAACATCCTTTTCACGAAATCCTCCAAAGCCCATCCTATTCGCTTTGATTCTACTATATCGACTTTCCGGCAGTCAAACAACCCATGTTTTCCCAAAATCCGCCGCTTCGAATCCGTTTGGGATTGAATCAGTTCATTTTTGTTTTCATTGACAGAATACAAGCGAAAGTTTACAATAAAACAAATCTTTTAGGAGGTTCTTTTATTATGGAGAAAATTCTTGTCGTCGGCGCCAATCATGCTGGTACCGCTGCGATCAATACGATTTTAGACCATTCCAAAGATAAGGAGGTCGTCGTTTTTGACGCAAACTCAAACATCTCGTTCCTTGGCTGCGGTATGGCGCTGTGGATCGGCAACCAAATCGTCGGACCGGAAGGCCTCTTCTACTCCAACCGGGACATTTTGACCAAAAAAGGCGCGAAGATCTACATGGAAACGCCGGTCACGGAGATCGATTTTGACAAAAAGATCGTCCGCGCGACATCAAAGGACGGTCAAGCGATTGAAGAGTCCTATGACAAACTGATTCTCGCGACAGGCTCACAGCCGATCACCCCACCGATTCCGGGGATGGATCTCGAGAATGTCCAAATGGTTAAACTCTATCAGCATGCACAAGCCGTCATCGATAAATTGGAAGACCCTGCCATCCGCAATGTCACGGTCGTCGGTGCGGGATACATCGGGGTCGAGCTCGCAGAGGCATTCCAGCGTCACGGAAAGACGGTTACGCTCGTCGACATCGCACCGACCGCTCTCCCGGTCTACTACGACGAACCTTTCACCGACATGATGAAGAAAAATCTCTCCGATCACGGCATCAAACTGGCATTCGGCGAGACCGTGAAATCGATCGAAGGCGACGGAAAAGTCGAGCGCATCGTCACGGACAAAACGACGCATGCCTGCGACATGGTCGTTCTCGCAATCGGCTTCCGTCCAAACACCGAGCTCGGCAAAGGCAAATTGGAGCAATTCCGCAACGGAGCATACCTGGTCGACAAACACCAACGTACATCGAACTCGGATGTCTACGCAATCGGCGACTGTGCAACGGTTTATGACAATGCGCTCGACGCTCCGAATTACATCGCTCTCGCGTCCAACGCGGTTCGATCCGGTCTCGTAGCGGCGTTCAACCTGATCGGCCAAAACATTGAATCCGCCGGAGTACAAGGTTCCAACGGCATCCAGATCTTCGATCTCAAGATGGTTTCGACCGGTATCACCTACAACCGTGCCAAAGCGCTCGGAATCGACGCACAATACACCGATTTTGACGATCTTCAGAAGCCTGAATTCATCACACACAACAACCCGAAGGTCAAAATTCGCATCGTCTTTGACGCCAAAACACGCGTGATCCTCGGTGCACAGATGGCTTCCGAGTACGATATGTCGATGGGAATCCACATGTTCTCCCTCGCGATCCAGGAGAAAGTGACCGTAGACAAACTTGCACTCACCGATCTCTTCTTCCTGCCGCATTTCAACAAGCCGTACAATTACATTACCATGGCTTCGCTCCTTTCCGCACACAAGCGCTAGAGCGATTCAAAGTTACAGTTCTAAGGCTCTCGACGCATTCGGGAGCCTTTGTTTTTGAGTAACAAAATTGAAATTTCACGCAATATAGGCATATGGTATAATGGGGCGATCGGAGGGCTTATGGAAAGTACAAGGCGTACGCCGAAACAAACGAGACCATCTCAACCGCGCCGCCCGAAAAAAAAGGGCAATGCGCTTCTCAACGCATTTAAAATCTTGTTCATCCTGCTGTTTGTCGTCGGCATCATCGGCGCTGCAGCTGTCTATTTTTATGTCACCGGCATTATCAGCAAACTCGATCCGATCGATCCCGCTCTCGTCCGCGAACAACTGTACGAGAACTCCGTGATCGTCGATTCCAAAGGCAGAGTGCTTGAAACCTTACAATCCAAGGGATTGCGCACCGTCGTCAAATTTGAAGAAATCTCCAAACCGGTCATCGACGCCTTCGTCGCAGTCGAAGATAAGACATTTTGGGAACACCAAGGATTTAACTTCGTCCGGATGATGGGCGCCGTCGTGGAAAGCGTCACGTCCAACCGACGCATCGGAGGAACCTCGACGATTTCCCAGCAGCTCGCCCGCAATGTCTACCTGTTCGACAAACGAGGTGAGCGAACCCTCGAACGCAAGATCGAGGAAGCTTATTATACGATTCAGCTCGAAAAATACCTGACCAAGGAGCAGATCATCGAAGGGTACCTCAACCTCGTATACTTCGGTCAAAACTCCTACGGGGTCGAAGCGGCCGCCAAGACCTTCTTTTCAAAAAGCGCGAGCGAACTCGATTACATTGAGGCCGCCATCCTCGCGGGCATCGTCAAAGCGCCGACCTACTATTCCCCACTGATCACTTACAAGAAGGGTGAGGTGCCGGCCGACGCCGACATCATCGACGACTCGGATCCCCTCTTCACCATCGTGTACAACAAAGACATCGTTGATCGCTACAAAACTTGCATCTACTTGATGCACGAGAACGGCAAGATCACCGAGCAACAGTATCAAAATGCGGTGAACTACGACATCCGCCAGCGCATTCATTTCGGCCAGACGGATCAGTCCGAGATCACTTCGTATTTCACCGATGTCGTCAAAGATGATGTCATTCAAGATCTGATCGATAAATACGGTTATACCTACGAACGCGCCGCCGAGGTTCTCTACTCGGGCGGTTTGACCATCGAATCGACCATCGACTATGACATCCAGAAGGTCTTGGATTCGCATTACGACTACGAAAACTTCACCAAAAACTACTCTCCTTCTCTCACGGAAGCGATCTACGCGTTCCAAGAAAAGCATGGACTGGAACAAACCGGAAATGCCAATTCCGAGACACTCGCCGCGCTGCGCGAGATCGCCGGATTGCCTGCGGACGCTTTCGAGCTCGATTTCTACGGCGCCGGCGGCTGGCATGCCGACATCGCGACGATCAAGAAGATCCTCCACGCACAAGGGTATTACATCACCAACGAGAACTTCCCGATGATTCGCGTCCTCGTGGATGCCGATGGAAATATCATGCATTCGGAAACAAAGGAATTGTTGGTGCATTACCGCGACAATTTGATCAATGAGAACGACGAGTACATCATTCGCGAAGGCCAGTACACCTACGACAATGCCGGCAACCTCGTGCTTTTCCGCGATCACAATCTCCATTTTTACCCGCACTATCGAAACGACGAGCTCGAGCGCATCCAAATCACTGTGCTCGATACCTTCACATACCCGCCGAATTCGCGCACGGAGCCTCTCCGCTCCGGACGCTATACCGTCGACGCGATCTATCTGTACGGCGGACGGGATGTCTTGATCCCGGCTGAA
>JAUMWO010000067.1:7801-8684 GCA_030529605.1 Bacillota bacterium
CTCCAAACAGTTTCTCAACGACAACCCCGGCTTCCTTCGACGCGGTCCTGAGAACAGCCTCTTGATCGCCAAGAAGAACTATGTCATCAGCAATGTACCGGCGATCCAGCCACAATCAGCGTTTGTCGTCCTCAACCACCAGACCGGGCAGCTTCTCGCTCTGATCGGCGGTCGAAACGCCGAGGGGAAGCTCCTCTACAATCGAGCGATGTACCCGCGGCAGCCCGGTTCCACGATCAAACCGCTGACGATCTTTACGCCGGCGATCGACTCCGGCGAATATTCCCCGTCAACCGTCATCGACGACCGGCCGGTCTATCTTTCGGGGAACCCGAATGTCCGCTGGCCGCTCAACTGGTACGAGTCCTACGGCAACCAATTCAAATATCACGGTCTGGTTACGCTGCGTGAAACACTCTCATGGTCGATGAATGTCCCGGCAGCGATCATCGGTAAGCATTTCGGTGTACCGACCATGGTACGATATCTCGAAGACTACGGCATCACGACCCTCGTCAAAGACGGTCCGTACAATGATATGAACCTTGCGGCACTCTCGCTCGGCGGTATGACCCGCGGCATCAAACCGGTCGAAATGGCGGCGGCATACGCAACGATCGCCAACAAGGGCATGCACAACTCCGTGTCGACCTACACCCGCGTCACCAACGCCAGGGGCGAGGTGCTGCTCGAAAAGAAACCGGAGTCACGCTTTGTCATCGACGAAAATGTCGCCTATATCCTCACCGACATGATGCGCACATCCGTCGAAGTCGGAGTCGCCTCCCGCGCCAAGATCACCCCGGGCAACGATGTCTATCAGGTGTCCGGCAAGACGGGTTCGACCGACGAGGACATCGACGCTTGGTTTACCGGATTCACT
>JAUMWO010000068.1 GCA_030529605.1 Bacillota bacterium
GGCGTCGATCGCATAGTAAGCTTATCTGAGATGGCAGATGAAATCGTGAAATCGGTGGAGGGCGAATCATGGACATGAATCAATACCTGGAAATATTTATCGACGAGTCAAAAGAGCATTTGCAGATGATGAATGAAACGCTGCTCGTGCTCGAAAACGACCCGAGCAATCTCTCGCATCTGAGCGAGATTTTCCGCGTCGCCCACACACTCAAGGGCATGTCGGGGACTATGGGATTCCATAAGATTATGAGTCTGACGCACAAGATGGAAAATCTCCTTGATTTGATTCGCAATGGTTCGATCCAAGTCAACTCCGGCATCATCGACGTGTTGTTCGAATGCTTTGACGCGCTCGAAGTCTACATCGATCATCTCGAGAAAAACCGCGTCGAAGGCGATCTGGACTCGTCGGAGCTGGTCAACAAACTCGCTCGCATCGCCGACAACAAAGGCGGCGTGTCCCCGACGGAGGAGCCGAGACCGGCTGTCGCTCCGGTTTCGACATCCGGCGGCTTCGGGATCCAGTTCGAAGACCTGTCGGATATGATCACGGGGGCGCAGGAGCAGGGAATGCTGGCGCATTTGATCCGGGTTCATCTGGATCCGCAGAGCATGCTCAAAGCGGCGCGCGCTTTTATCGTTTTCAGTACGCTGGAAAACTTCGGCGAGATTTTACGCTCCAATCCGTCGGCGGAGGACATCGAGGACGAACGTTTCGAGAACTCCTTCGAGATTCTCTACTTGAGCAAGATGGGCGAGGATTTGATCGAGACCGAACTGATGAAGGTCTCCGAGATCGACCGAGTCGAAATCGAGGCCATCGCATCGGTTCCGGTCGTGTCCCAAAAGGCGCCGGATGTCGAGATCGACCTCGAAAAACTCGAATCCGCGGAGCCGGAATCCAAACAGCCTGAGAAGACGGACCGTGAGAAGGATTCCAACAAGGATAAGAATAAGACGGCAAAAACCGTAAGGGTCGAGATCGGGCGTTTGGACAATTTGATGAACCTGGTCAGCGAACTGATCATCATCAAAACGCGACTTGAGGATCTGGAAAACAACAAGGGCGACCGGGCGGATATGAACGAGTCCATCGAATACCTCGAGCGGATTACGACGAGCCTCCACAATGCCGTGATGAAGGTGCGGATGGTCCCGGTCGAGCGGACCTTCAATCGTTTCCCACGCCTGGTGCGCGACCTGTCTCGGGATCTCGGCAAGAACATTCGCCTCTTTATGTCGGGTGAGGATACCGAGGTCGACCGTACCGTCATCGACGAGATTGGCGATCCGCTGATCCACCTGATTCGAAACTCGCTGGATCACGGCATCGAAACGCCTTCCGAACGGGAGGCGGCAGGAAAGTCCGAGCAAGGATTTGTGGCGCTTCGCGCCTATCCGGACGGCAACACCGTCGTGATTGAGGTCGAAGACGACGGGAAGGGGATCGACCCGGAAAAAATCAAGGCGAGTGCGATCAGGAAACAAGTTGTCTCCGCGATGGAAGCGGATCAGATGAACGATCAGGAACTGATCAACCTGCTGTTCCGTCCGGGCTTCTCGACTGCCGAGAAGGTCACGGACATCTCGGGGCGCGGCGTCGGACTTGATGTCGTCAAATCTAAAATCGAGGCGATCAACGGGACGGTGGAAGTGTCGTCGGCGCTGGGCAGCGGATCCAAATTTGTGATCCGATTGCCTCTCACTTTGGCGATCATTCAAGCTCTGATGGTACATCTCGGCGAAGAAAAATTTGCGATTCCGCTGAACAGCATCAAGGAGATCACCTCCATCGACGAAAAGTCGATCACCATGGTGCAAAACCAAGAAGTGGTGCTTTACCGCAACAAGACATTGCCGATCCTGCGTCTGCGCTCCGTGCTCGAAGTGCCGGGCGAACCGCCGCAATCCGACGAGCTGATCACGGTCATAGTCAAAAAGGGAGATCTGGAAGCCGGTCTGATCGTCGATCATTTGATCGGCCAGCAGGAAATCGTCATCAAATCGCTCGGTAAGTATCTGACCGGCATCAAAGCGATCGCCGGAGCGACCATTCTCGGAAACGGAAGCGTCGCGCTCATCGTCGATCCCAACCAGCTCATTTAGGAGGCAGCATGACCAATCTGCAGGAATTTGTGATCTTTCGTCTCAACAAAGAGTTCTACGGGATCAACATTCAATATGTCGAAAACATCGAGAAGGTCGTTCCGATCACTCGAGTTCCTTATACATTGCCGCAGGTGAAGGGCGTCGTCAACCTGCGCGGCATCATCGTTCCGATTATCGATCTGCGCGTTCGTTTCGGACTCAGTCCGATCGAGACGACCGACGATTCGCGGATGATCATCGTCAATTACGAGGATTACAAGATCGGATTGCTCGTTGATTCGAGCTCCGAGGTTCTGCCGATCCAAGACGATGAAGTGGACTTGGCACCGTCGGTCAGCAGAGAACCGGCGTCGGAATATATCAAGAACATCGGTAAAAAGAACGGTCGCGTCATCATGCTGATCGATCTGATGAAGGTTCTGGGATTGGAGGAAAGCAGTGTCGTTTGAGTTTGATCAGGTGAAGACAGGCGTGGTCATCGATGTGCTCCGTGAGATCGGAAACATCGGTGCCGGCAATGCCGCCACTTCGCTTGCGAAATTAATACAAAAGAAAGTCGACATGAAGGTGCCGGTGGTGCGCCTGCTCGATTTTGACGAAGTGCCGGAGATTCTGGGCGGTGCGGAAAACCTCGTCTGCGGGATCTTCTTCAAAATCGAAGGAGACATCACGGGAAGCATCATGTTTGTGCTCGCGAAAGAATCCGCTCTCAATCTCGTCGGACTCTTAATGCCGCGAGAAAATCCGGATTTTGATGAGTTTACCGTATCCGCTTTGATGGAGATCGGAAACATCCTCGCCGGAGCCTATATCTCGTCGCTGTCCAGTTTGACCAACCTCAACATCAAGATTTCGATTCCGGCGATTGCGGTCGACATGGCGGGAGCGATCCTGTCGGTTCCGGCGATTCAATTCGGATTGATGGCGGATCAGGTCATGATCATTCAAAATCAATTTATCGAAGAACTGTCGGTGAAGAGCGTCGACGGTTACTTCTTTATGATTCCGGATATGGAGTCGTATGAAGTATTGCTTGGGAGTCTTGGAGTGTCTCTATGAGCACGATGGTCAAGGTAGGAATGGCGGATCTCAAAGTGGTGAGTTACCCGGATTCCTTGACGACTCTTGGACTCGGCTCTTGCATCGGGATCTGTCTGTACGATCCGGTCACGCGTGTGACAGGGATGGCGCATATCATGCTCCCGAACAGCATGGCGATCAAGAAGAACGAAAGTGCCGCGAAGTTTGCCGACACCGCGATTCACAAGTTGATCGCCGATATGGAGGCAAAGGGCGGGAAGCGTGCGCGTTTTTTTGCTAAAATCGCCGGCGGAGCGCAGATGTTCTCATTTGCCAGTCAGAACGATTCGATGAAGATCGGCGAACGCAATGCGGAAGCCGTTCGATCGATTTTAAAGTCGTTCTCCATCCCGATCAAAGCGGATGAAACCGGAGGAAATTTCGGTCGAACCATCGAGTTTTATTCGGAGAACGGAAAACTCTTGATCAAAACGGCAGGATCGCCGGTCAAGGAAGTCTGATATGAAAACAGAAGCGCTTTGGGTCGAGTTTAAGGAAAAAAAGAGCAAGGAAGCGAAGGACGCTCTGATCGTCGAGTATGTCGCTCTCGTCAAGCAGATCGTCGGCCGGTTGTTCTCCACATACGGAGGACATGTCGAATACGATGATCTGATCGGTTACGGCATTGTCGGACTGATCGATGCGGTCGAAAAATTCGACCCGAAGAAGCAAATCAAATTTGAAACCTATGCGACCATCCGGATCCGAGGAGCCATCGTCGACCAGATTCGCCAGATGGATTGGATCCCGCGCAGCACCCGCACCAAGTACAAAAAGATCGAAGATGCCATCGCCAAGCTTCAGGCGGAGCATGGGGCTGATGTGAGCGACGAACGGATCGCCGAGGAACTCGGGATGTCGGTCGAAGAATACCAAAAGCAGCTCGGTGAAGTGACGACCTATGCCGTGGTCTCCCTCGAGGAAAAGTTCGCTGAGAATCCCAATTTTGACATCGCATCGGAGCAGGTCGATACTCAGCCCGAACTCAGCTTCGAAGAAGACGAAGTGAAACGTCTTTTGCTTCAAACGATCCAAGATCTCCCGGAGAGAGAGCGTACCGTGCTCGAACTGTACTATTATTCGGAACTCACATATAAGGAGATTGCCGCGGTCCTCGAGGTCACGGAATCTCGTGTTTCTCAAATTCATTCGAAAGCGATTTCGAGATTGAAGATCTCATTGGCGTCTCTTCGCTGAAGGGGCGAGAACGAAAGGAAAGAACTTTGGCACAATTGGTGATACAGCTCGCTAATGATTATTATTCCGCGATGATCTCCTATGATCCCGAGCAGGAGCCGATTTCTGTCGATTATTTTCTCGAAGCGTTGCGCGGTAAGAACATTGAATTTGGAATCGATCACGACATGATCCACCGGATTGTCGAAGAGAATGTACCCGTTTTCGATTGCATCATCGCTCGCGGTATACCGCATGAAAACGGCAAGGATGCGGAGATCCAATACTTTTATTCCACCAATTCGGACGGAAAGCCTGCAGTTCGAGAAGACGGCACCGTCGATTTCAAAAACATCGGATTTTTGACGATGGTGAAGCAGGGAACCGTGATCGCGCGCAAGACTCCCCCGACGATGGGGACGCCCGGTACCACCGTCACCGGGAAGACGATTGCCGCCAAGCCCGGACGTGATAAGCCGATGCGCTACGGCAAGCATGTCGCATTGAGCGAAGACGGGCTGGAACTGATCTCCGAAATCGACGGGAAACTGACCATTTCGGACGGTAAAGCCAGTGTTTCCAGCGTGATCGAAATCAAGGGCGACGTCGGAATCGAGACCGGGAACATCGAATTTGTCGGCAACATCGTCGTCAACGGTGATGTCAATACCGGATATGAGGTCCGAACCGACGGTGACATCGTCATCAACGGCTCGGTCGGCGGTGGGACATTGATTGCGACCGGCAACATCACGGTATCCCGGGGGATTCAAGGTCAGGACGACAGCCGGATCGAATGCGGTGGAAACCTCGTCACCAACTTCATCAACGATGCGCGCGTCAAGGTCGGCGGGGACCTCGAAGCCAACATCATTATGAACTCGGAAATACGGGTCGACGGGAAGATTGAGCTCAAAGGGAAAAAAGGCCAGCTCCTTGGTGGAGATATCGTCTGCAAAGGCGATTTGGAAGCCAAAGTCATCGGTTCGGAGCTCGAGATCGTCACCGTGATCAAGCTCGGCATCGATGCCGAAACCTTGGACGAACTTCGTCTCTTGACACTGGAGATCCGTCAGCTCGGTGAAGAGAGCGCCCGTCTCGGGACCGAAGTACGAACCGTCTTGTCGAAGCTCTCGATGCGCGACGATCCGCGGCTTCTCGGGATGCTCTCCAAGCACCGCGATCGATTGCAGGAGATCAGCGATCAGCTCCAGGGCAAGCAGTCGAGACAGAAGATGCTCCAAGCGCTCGTCAACAATATGCTCGGTTCTCGGTTGAAGGCCGGGGAGCTTTATCCGGGAACCCGTGTCCGTATCGGGACGGCGAGCTACTATGTCAAATTTCACATGTTGCGCACCCTCATCTCGCGCGAACAAGGAGAGATCAGCGCAACCGGATATTAGGAGGTGTGATATGTCCATCCGACCGATCGATCTGCAGGTCGTCGTTCAAAAGACCCAAGAAATTCACAGCGCCAAACAATCCGTCGTCAATAAATTAGAAAACGAACAACTCCGGATGCAGGATCAGAACAATATGGACCGGGCACGACAGCAAAAGCTGGTTCAAAAGACGGAGTCGATCAAAAACAATCGCATCGATGCGCGACAACGCGAAGCGCAAGATTCCTTGCCGCAAAAGAAAAAACAGCCAAAGAAACGGAAAGAACACGAAGAGCAAGGAGATGAATCGCTCGATCCGCGCGGTCGCCGATTCGATGTGCGCATCTGATGTGGATTTTATACTTTTCCGCGGGACTGCTGATCACTTTGCTGGCGATCGTACTGCTCCGGCGCGAGCTGAATCGTTCGATCCGCATCTCCGCTCGAAGCGCCGGCGGTAATGCCGACGCGCGAATCGACGAGCTCAACGAAGCGTTTTTCGACATCGCGAACGATCTGGAAGGCAAGTACTCGGTCCATGACAAACAGATCGCGGATCTCGAAGCGCAGCTTCAAGAATTGAAGCAGGAGATCAAACGACGGAAGCCCGCCTTGGATTCCAAGTCCAATCCTCCGCAATCCCTCGTGACCGAGCTCGCGGAGAAAGCGCAGATGGAAGCGGAGCGGACGGTCCCGAGAGAGATCCCTACCGTTCCTCCGATCCCAAAACAGCCGGAGATTTCGATTTATCGACATGGTCCCGGTTCGCAGCGCTTCCAGCCGACCGACACGAGACGCTTTTCGCTCGGTCACACCGAAGAGCGCAACCAAGCCAAGGAGATCCGGATCGCGCATGAAGCCCGTGCGCTGCTGCGCAGCGGCAGCAGCATACAAATCGCAGCCAAACGTCTCGGAGTAGGCGTAGGCGAATTAAAACTCATATTGGAACTGTATCCTCATGAAGCAATGGAATCAAATGATTGACCGCCTCCCGGCGCCGATTCGGCGTTATGTTCGGCCGGTCGTCGATCTGTTTAAAAAAATTCAGCAAGACCGCCTCGGCGGTCTTGCTGCTGAGATGGCGTATTTTTTGCTGTTCGCATTTTTTCCGCTCCTGATCGTGCTGTTTGTGTTATTGTCCTACACGCAGGTGGATTTTCAGTCGCTCGCCAACTTTCTCTACCAGATGCTACCGCATGACATTGCAGATCTGGTGCTTGCGATCGTCAAAGAAGTGACCGCCAACAAGAACCTCGCACTCCTTTCCATCGGTGTGCTCACAGCGTTCTGGGCGGCGCTCAAAGGCGCGCGGGCGCTGGTGCTCGGTGTCAACATCGCATACAATTCGCTACGATCGAGCAATTTTCTGCGCACCTATCTGGTCGCCATCGTCGCGACGCTGGGGATCCCACTGATCGTGGTGATCACTCTGACCTTCCAAGTTGCCGGTCAGACCATCACCAATTTTCTGGCAGACTATCTGCCGCGTGCGGATGTCCTGATCTGGACGCTCAAGACGCTCGGCAATGTGCTTCCGCTCGTCGCGACCGGACTGTATTTTCTGATTTTTTATCGCTTGGCGCCCAATGTCAAAGTGCGTTTTCGCGATGTGATCTTCGGCACGGTCTTCGCCACTCTTGCCTGGTATGTGGCGTCCTTCGGGTTCTCGATCTACATCAATTCCTTCGCCAATTTCTCGAAGTTTTACGGGAGCATCGGTTCCGTCATCATCCTGATGCTCTGGCTCTATCTGACGAGCATGGTGATTTTGATCGGGGCACAAATCAATGCGGCGGTAGCGCGCTTTCGGCATGCGCTTCCTGTTGATCGGAAGTCCCCTTAAGATAGCGGCTACGCTGGAGTTTGACAGCAGCAATGTTATCAATATGAATACCGTTCGTTACCCATCAAAAGAGGAATTTTATGCATTTTAAGATTTCAAAAGAGATGAAGGTACGAGTTCATCCCGATCAGGAAAAACTTATATCTTCAAAAGATAGCATTGTTAAGGCGTGTCAGCAGGAAGATGTGATAGCATTTGATATCTATAAAGATGACTTTATAATCGGCTTTGCAATGCTTAGAAATTATTGCGAAGGCTGTTTTTTTCTTTGGGATTATGCTATAGATTGCTCCTTTCAAAACCAAGGTTGGGGCACAGCCGCACTGGCTGATCTGATCGAATTTCTTGGCAAAGAATATAGTCTAAAAAAATTGACAACCACCTATGTTTGGGGGAATGAGCATGCGAGGCATATTTACGAAAAGCTCGGTTTTATTGAAACCGAAATTGTAGACGAGGAAGGATGTCACGAGGTGAATATGTTCTACGGAGAACCCGAAGGCGCTTTGTGAGGATCCATCGGCAAGCAAAGTCGTCAATCCGCTTTTTTCTTTCCCGCCGTGTCACAAATGTTTGATTCCTCTCGACTAGACAATCGGGCGATGGAGTGAAAACTGTTGCTTTTCGAAGCGAGCTATGATAAACTAACTCAGTTGAAAATTCACACTCGCGAATCCACTGTTGCCAACGGTTGTCGCGGGGCGGAAAAAACAGGAGGACAAAATGTCAGTAATTTCTATGAAGGAACTGCTGGAAGCAGGTGTTCACTTCGGACACCAGACGAGAAGATGGAACCCGAAAATGGCGGAGTACATCTTCACGGAGCGCAACGGGATCTACATCATCGATCTCCAAAAGACGCTCGGTAAAGTCGAAGAAGCGTATGCATTCGTTCGCTCGATCGTGGAAGACGGCGGACAGATTCTCTTCGTCGGAACGAAGAAACAAGCGCAGGAAGCGATCGAGTCGGAAGCGAAGCGTGCCGGCATGTTCTTTGTCAGCCAGCGTTGGCTCGGTGGTATGCTTACCAACTACAAGACGATCAAAAAGCG
>JAUMWO010000069.1 GCA_030529605.1 Bacillota bacterium
ACCGCCCGATCGGAGCAGTTCGTGTGCGAGCTTATAAAATGCAAACACGACGGCTTTGCCCGCTCGGATCGGCGGGTTGGTCAGCACATAGTCGTAGCGCGCGGGAGCGAATCGGTCGGTGGTGTCCGGCGCGGCATCGGCGTGAGACGTGGCATCGGTGTCCGGCGGGATATGGGCGGCGAGGTCGGTGACCACCGGGTCGGTGCGATCTGCGACGCGATTTAGTTCGGCGTTGCGGCGGGCGAGGGCGACTGCACGCTCGTTCACATCCGCCATATCTACATGCGCATACGGATAGGAGGCGGCGAGCGTCAGTCCGATCGCTCCGTAGCCGCAGCCGAGATCGGCGATGCGCATCGGGAGCGTCTCTTCCGGTTTTTGGTGCACCGGTACTCGCATCCGGAAGGTCTCGAGCAATACGCGGCTACCGAAGTCGATGTGTCCGCGCGAAAAAACCCCGCCATCGGTCTCAAATCGCATGTCGATTCCGGCGATACGGGTCCGGAGTTCGCGCTCTCTCCCTGCGCTTCGGGCACCGGTGTTGGGCGAATAATAATGGGAATTCGTCGCGGGCTCTACGTCCCGTCGTCGACGATCCGATTTGCTTCGGTTTTTCATTTCACTCCAGAAAAAAAGAAGGTAGGGCGCACCCTACCACTTTAAAACTATACCAGTTCCATTTTGCACATCGGAGCCGCATCACCGCGACGAGGTCCCGTCTGAACAATGCGCGTGTATCCGCCGGTACGCTCTTTGTATTTTTCTGCGATCTCACCGAAGAGCTTCGCTACGACAGCTTCCTCCGTGAGGAATGCCAGTGCTTGGCGTCGTGCATGCAGGTCTCCGCGCTTTCCGAGCGTGATCATGCTCTCTGCGAATTTGCGGATCTCTTTTGCTCTGGCGACCGTCGTTTGCATATGACCGTGCTTCAGCAGAGAAGTCGTCATGTTGCGGAGCATGAGATTTCTATGCGAGGAAGGACGACCGAGTTTACGATACTTTGCCATAATTACTCCTTATTCATCTTCTTTGCGAAGCTCGAGCCCCAAATCTTCGAGTTTCTGCATCACTTCTTCGAGCGATTTTTTACCGAGGTTTCGGACCTTGATCATCTCGTCTTCCGTACGAGAAGTCAAATCGTCCACCGTATTGATTCCTGCACGCTTGAGGCAGTTGTACGAGCGAACCGAGAGATCGAGCTCTTCGATGGTCATCTCGAGCGCCTTTTCTTTCGCGTCTTCTTCTTTCTCGACCATGATATCCATTCCAACATTGGAATCGGTCATATCGACGAAGAGATTGAAGTGTTCGATCAGGATACGGGCTCCGAGGGCAATCGCTGCATCCGGAGTGATGGTGCCGTCGGTCCAGACTTCGAGGAACAACCGATCGAAGTTGGAAACCGGAAGCGGTTCCACCGTAAAGTTCACCTTGCTGACCGGCGTATAGATCGAGTCGACCGGGAGAATCCCGATCGGCAATCCCGCCTCTTTGTTCAATTCAGCACCGACATATCCTCTGCCCTGTCCGAGAGCGATCTCCATTCGGAGGCTCGCACCCTTCTCCAAAGTGCAGAGATAGAGCTCGGTGTTTAGAATCTCTACATCCGCGTCAGCGATGATGTCGCCGGCAACGACTTCACATGGTCCGTCCGCTTCGATGCGAAGGATTTTGAGGTCCTCATCGGAATGAATCTTCGCGCTGAGGTTTTTGAGATTGAGGATGATTTCTACCACGTCTTCTTTGACACCGGGAACGGTGGAGAATTCGTGCAGAATGTTGTCGATTTTGATCCAGCGGACAGCAGTGCCCGGCAGGGAGGAAAGTAGAACGCGTCTTAGGCTGTTACCGAGAGTTACGCCGTAGCCTCTCTCGAGCGGTTCTACGACAAACTTGCCATACTTGCCATCTTGCCCGATTTCTACGGTTTCGATGGTCGGTTTTTGAATTTCTAACATAAGACCTCCTGCGATTATCTGGAGTATAGCTCGACGATCAAGTGCTCCTCAATAGGCAGATCGATAGCGTCACGCGGTGGAAGCGCCACGATATGTCCTTCAAATTTTTCGAGATCGGAGGTCAGCCAGTTCGGAACTGTGCGCGATCCTTCCGCCAGTGCTTTAAACTTCTCGGATTGACGGCTCTTTTCTTTCAATTTGATGACGTCACCGACTTGCAGTGTCATCGACGGGATATCCGCCTTCGCATCGTTTACGGTAAAGTGACCGTGAACGACGAGTTGTCTCGCTTCTTTGCGGGAGTTGGCGAAGCCCAGTCGGAAGATGACATTGTCCATACGAAGCTCAAGGAGTTGGAGCAGGTTTTCACCGGTGATGCCCTTCATCTTGGTCGCACGCTCATAAGTCTCACGGAACTGTCCTTCGATCACTCCGTAGAAGCGCTTCACTTTTTGCTTCTCGCGAAGCTGCATTCCGTAACCGGAAAGCTTTGGACGTCGCGCGCCGTGTTGACCCGGAGCCGACTGTCTCTTGTTGAACACACATTTATCCGAGTAGCATTTGTCGCCTTTGAGGAACAGTTTTTGTCCTTCGCGGCGGCAAAGTCTACAAGATGGTCCTGTATATCTTGCCACGTTACACCTCCTGTACGATTATGTTCTTCTTCTCTTCGGCGGTCTGCAACCATTGTGTGGAATCGGAGTCACATCGGTGATTGCAGTAAGCTCGAGTCCTGCTGTCGAAAGTGCACGGATTGCGGACTCCCGTCCGGATCCCGGGCCCTTTACAAACACGGCGACTGAGCGCAGGCCATGCTCCATCGAAGCACGCGCAGCAGTCTCGGCTGCCATTTGAGCAGCGTACGGAGTCGATTTTTTCGATCCTTTGAAACCGAGTGCGCCTGCACTCGACCAAGCGAGCGCGTTACCATCGTTGTCGGTGAGAGTGACGATTGTATTGTTAAAGGTTGCTTGAATATGCGCTTGACCGCGATCGACATTTTTGCGTTCGCGTCTTTTTCGAACTTTTCTTGCTTTCTTTGCAGCAGACATTTCAGACCTCCTTTAACCTTTCTTTTTCTTACGGCTGACAGTCTTTTTCGGACCTTTGCGCGTTCTTGCATTTGTTTTGGTTTTTTGTCCTCGAACCGGAAGCCCTTTTCGATGACGGATGCCGCGATAGCAGCCGATCTCTTTGAGACGCTTGATGTTGAGCGCGATCTCTCTTCTGAGGTCACCCTCTACCATCACTTCCGCTTCGATGAGTGCTCTGAGTTTACTAACTTCGTCTTCAGTCAGATCTTTAATTCTTGTGTCTTCGCTGATTCCAGCTTTCGCAAGCAGATTTTCTGAAGTGGGTCTTCCGATACCGAAGATATAAGTCAGGCCGACGACAGCCCGTTTATCTCTCGGCAAGTCAACACCTGCGATTCTTGCCATTAAATGACACCTCCTGGATTGATTCGTTGTTTGGTCGGTCTCTCAAAATCGTGAAATGCAGCCGCGCGTCCTTTTTGATTAACCTTGCGTTTGCTTGTGCTTCGGATTGACACAGATCACCATAACTTTTCCGTGACGACGGATGATCTTGCATTTCTCGCACATCGGTTTGACTGATGGTCTAACTTTCAATGTTATCCCTCCTTAGTTCTTTCCTCTCCAGATGATTCTGCCGCGTGTGAGATCGTATGGAGAGAGTTCTATTGTAACCTTGTCCCCGGGCAGGATCCGGATGAAGTTCATCCGCAGTTTGCCGGAGATATGTGACAGTACGATATGTCCGTTTTCGAGTTTGACCTTGAACATCGCATTTGGAAGCGATTCAACGACAATCCCCTCAACTTCTATTGTATCACTTTTTGCCAAATGATTCATTCCTCCTCAGGAGCGGTTAATGCTCGTTTGAGCTGTTTGTTCGTACCGATATCGACGGTTTCGTGCGTCAACTTGAGATGCATCCTCTTTTTCTTTTTGGGCTTCTCCAGCTTTCGCAGAGTGCCGTCGGCGACGAGTACATATTGTTCATCCACAATTTCGGTGATGACGAGTTTGCGCCCTTTGTCCCTTCCGGCCTTGGAAAGGACGACTCTTCCGACTTCGTACTCCATATTACACCCGGATGATGTCCGCCAAGTCGTAGCTGCGTTCACGTGCCGTGAGCGTAAGTACGAGGGGATCCCCTTCGGTGATGATGACGGTGTTCTCGTAATGCGCTGACAATTTGGAGTCGCGCGTCACGACGGTCCAGCCGTCCCCCTTGATGTAGACAGGATGCTTGCCTTCATTTAGCATCGGCTCGATCGCGAGCGCCATGCCCGGTTCGAGGCGAGGGCCATGTCCTTTGGGACCGTAGTTTGGCACGGGCGGATCTTCGTGAAGTTTCCGTCCGATTCCGTGGCCGGTGAAGTCCTGTACCAAGGAGTATCCATGCGCCTTGGCATGCGCCTCGATCGCGTGGGATAAATCGGAGATGCGATACCCGACACGGCAGAGCTTGAGTGCTTCAAAGAAACATTCGCGCGTCACGCGCACGATGCGCTCCGCCGCCTCGGATACATTGCCGACGGTGTGAGTACGGGCTGCGTCGGTGTGGAATCCGCCTTTGAAGGCACCGATGTCGATGCCGATGATGTCTCCTTCGCGGAGCACACGCTTCTTGGACGGGATTCCGTGGATTACTTCTTCATTGATCGAAGCATTGATGGTGGCAGGGTAGTCATAGAGCCCGAGAAATGACGGTTTGGCTCCGTTTTCCTCGATCACGCGCCGCGCGATGTCGTCGAGTTCCTGCGTTGTCACGCCGGGACGAATCGCCGCTTCGACGGCCTCGTGAGCGAGTGCGAGAACTCTACCGCACTCCTGCATCACTTCGATCTCTCGTTCGGATTTTAGAAATATCATAGCGCCTGGCGGATCGCGTTCGACACTTCGGCGACCGGCTTGGTCCCATCGACGCTGACGATCTTACCCTGTCGGGTGTAGTACTCGATCAACGGTTGGGTCTGGGACTCATAGACTTCGATTCGATTTTTGATCGTCTCTTCGACGTCGTCCGGGCGATGATACAGTTCGGTATCGCATTTTTCGCAGTGGGTGCCCTTTGCACTCGGTCGGTTGACCAAGTGGTAGGTCGCACCGCAGTTGCGGCAGACGCGCCGTCCGACTGCTCTCTCGATGAGGAGTTGCTTTTCCGCTTGGATCAGGATCACGGCATCGATCGCTTGTCCCTTGCGTTGCAGCATCGTGTCGAGTGTTTGCGCCTGGGTCTCGTTACGCGGGAAGCCGTCCAGTAGGAAACCGTTGACGGTATCCGGCTGTGCGAATCGGTCTTCGACCATGTCGAAGATCAGCGCATCCGGCACCAGATCGCCTCGGTCCATGTAGGTTTTCGCCTGCTTGCCGAGCTCTGTGCCCTCCTTCACATTTTGGCGGAGAATATCTCCGGTCGAGATGTGGGGAATGCTGTAGGTTGCCGTGATGAATTCCGCTTGCGTTCCTTTGCCCGCTCCCGGTGGGCCTAGTAGAATCAATCTCATGATCTCTCCTAGTTTAAGAATCCTTCGTAGTGTCTCATCAGCATCTGGCTCTCGATCTGCTTCGTCGTCTCAAGTGCTACCGAGACCATGATCAGGATCGAAGTGCCGCCGAAGCCGAGTTGAAGTGCCGGGAAGAAAATACCGAGTATATTTGGTACCAGTGCGATCACCGCGAGGAAGATCGCTCCGACCAGTGAGATTCGGTTGACGGTCTTGGTCAGGATGTCCGCCGTCGGTTTACCCGGACGGATTCCCGGAATGAAGCCGCCATTCTCACGAAGCCTGTCCGCCACTTCGACCGGATTGAAGGTCACGCTCGTGTAGAAGTAGGTGAAGAAGACGATCATGAGAACATAGATGACATTGTATGCGACGGACGTCGAATTGAAATGCTGTCCGACGAATGCCGCAAATCCGGATGTCGGCCAGAATTGAGCGATCGTGATCGGTGCAAGCAGGATCGAGATCGCGAAGATGACCGGGATCACACCCGCTTGGTTCACTTTGAGCGGAATATGGGTCGATTGACCGCCATACACCTTGTTGCCGACGGTGCGCTTGGAGTACTGTACCGGGATCTTGCGTGTTCCCTGTTGGATGAAGACGACGCCCATGATGATGAGGACGGCGACGATCACGAAGATCAGTACGGAGAAGATGTTGACGTCACCGCTCTGCAGCTTTCGGAATGTGTCGATCGCCGATTTTGGAATCGATGCCACGATACCGGCGAAGATGAAGAGCGAGATGCCGTTTCCAATGCCTTTTTCGGTGATTTTTTCACCGAGGTACATCAGGAATGCAGTACCTGCAGTGAGGGTCAAGACGGCGATCGCGACGGAGCCGAAGCCCGGTTCTTTGAACACGCGGCCGAACAGACCGACGCTGAAACCGAAACCTTGGATCACGGCAAGTACGATGGTGAGGTAACGCGTATATTGCGCAATTTTCTTACGGCCCGCTTCCCCTTCCCTTGCAAGCTGCTCGAGGTACGGGAATACCATCTGGAGCAGGTTGAGGACGATGGAAGCTGTGATGTACGGGCTGATACCGAGTGCGAAGATCGTAAACTGGTAGAAGTTACCGCCGCTCATCAGGTTGAAGAGCCCCATGAAGCCGCCTTGGCTGTTGGTGTAGAGTTCCGCAAGGGCTTTGGAGTCGATTCCCGGAACCGGGATCGTCGATCCGAACCGGAAGATCGCAATCATCAGGAGCGTAAAGAGGATGCGACGTCGCAGATCCGGAATTTTCCACGCGTTTCTCAGTGTCGTCAGCATTAGACCACCTCGGCCTTTCCTCCGGCAGCCTCAATTTTCGAGACAGCTGACTGAGTGAACTTATGTGCTTGTACGGTAAGCTTTTTGGTAAGTTCTCCGTCGCCGAGGATTTTGAGCCCGTAGCCCAGCTTCTTGATGACGCCTTCGCTCAGCAGAAGCTCCTGCGAGATGACGGTTCCATCGTCGAATGCATTCAGCTGCTCCACATTGACGATGATCCAATCTTTCTTGAATACATTGTTAAATCCGCGCTTTGGAATGCGGCGGAAAAGTGGCATTTGTCCACCCTCGAACCCGGGGCGAACGCCGCCGCCGGAACGCGAGTTTTGTCCGTTCATGCCGCGACCGGCTGTTGTGCCGAGTCCGGATCCCGGTCCGCGACCGACGCGCTTCTTCGATTTGGTCGAACCCGGTGCAGGTCTTAAATCATGAAGTCTCACAGTCTACCTCCCGTTACTCTACGATCTTCACCAGGTGGCTGACTTGTGCGACCATGCCACGCATCTGAGGATTGTCTTGTTTTTCTACGATTTGACCGATCTTGCGCAGTCCCAGAGCCTGAATTGTCTTCTTGTGCTTCGGGAGAACACCGATCGTGCTCTTGACTTGTTTGATTTTAATGGTTGCCATGCGTCCTCCTAGCCCAGAATTTCTTCGACGGTCTTGCCGCGGAGTTTCGCGACTTCTTCCGCCGTCTTAAGATTCATAAGGCCGTTCATCGTCGCGTTTACCATGTTTCTGGAGTTGTTGGTTCCGAGCGACTTCGCGCGGACATCACGGATTCCTGCGAGTTCGAGAACCGCACGAACCGGACCGCCCGCGATGACACCGGTACCTTCTGTCGCCGTCATGATGCGAACATGACCCGAACCATAACGTCCTTCGATGTTGTGCGGAACTGTTGTATTGACGCGTGGGACAAAGATCAAGTGTTTCTTTGCATCTTCGACCGCCTTGGAGATCGCTTCCGGAACCTCTTTTGCTTTCCCGGTACCGATTCCCACGTGACCGTCTCCATCTCCTACGACGACGAGCGCTGCAAAACGGAAGTTACGACCACCCTTTACAACTTTCGTGACGCGGTTGATGTGAATCACTTGCTCTTTGAGTTCCAGTTTGCTGGCATCTATCAATTGATTACTCATCGATTCCTCCTAGAATTTTAGTCCCGCTTCTCTTGCGCCTTCGGCGAGTTCTTTGACTCGGCCGTGGTAAAGATAGCCACCGCGATCGAAGACGACATTCTCGATTCCTTTCTCGAGTGCGCGCTTGCCGATCGCTTCGCCGATCGCTTTCGCAGCCGCTTTGTTGCCGGTTCCTTCGAGTTGCGCTTTGAATGCAGGTTCTAAGCTAGAAGCAGATATGAGTGTATGTCCTGTCTCGTCGTCGATGATCTGTGCGGAAATGTGATTGTTCGACCGGAACACATTGAGTCTCGGACGATCCGCAGTACCGCGTACTTTTCTGCGAACTCTCGCATGACGAGCCTTCCTGCTTGTATTTTTGGTTTTACTGGAAGCCATATGCTACTCCTCTCTTTATTTCTTCATACCGTTTTTTCCTTATTTACGAATAACATACTCGCATTCGAGTCGGATTCCATTGCCTTTGTACTGCTCCGGCTTTCTCCACTCGCGAATCTTAGCCGCGTAGTTTCCTACTTGTTGCT
>JAUMWO010000070.1 GCA_030529605.1 Bacillota bacterium
TCGGTTCTTTCGACTATGTCGACGTCTTGGAGAAAGACTGGTTCTACGAGGCGGTTCGGCTCGTCACCCAAAAAGGAGCGATGAAAGGAATCGGAAATAAAAAATTCGGTCCGCGCCAACAGATGACGAGAGGAATGGTGGTGACCCTGCTGTATCAAATGAACGGGCAGCCTGTCGTCGATGCCGTAGCTACCTATCCGGATGTTGAATCCGGTAAATACTACAGCATACCGGTCGCTTGGGCGAGCAAGAACAAACTCATCAAAGGCTACAGCAACGGAAATTTCGGACCGAACGATCTTGTAACGCGCGAGCAACTCGTTGCGATTCTGTACCGATACGCTGATTTTATGGGTTATGATGTCACGGCGGTCGGAGATTTGACTCCATTCGGTGATAAAGAGAAGGTCAGCGCTTACGCGATGGACGCGGTAAAATTTGCGGTCGGTAGCAGGCTGATGCGTGGTGACAACCTCGGTATGTTGAATCCGAAAGGATTTGCAACGCGAGCCGAAGTAGCGACCTTCGTAATGAATTTTTACAAGCAACTCGTTAAATAGAAGGTAGATACAGGCGGCCGGCGAAAGCCGGTCGCTTTTTTTGATATAATGGGATAGTGGACTTGACTTAATTTCCATAAAATGGTATTTATGAGGTGTGGCATGCCGATCAATTGGTATCCGGGGCATATGAAAAAGACTTCCGACATCATCGTCGAGAACTTGAAATTGGTTGATGTCGTTGTCGAGTTACGCGATGCGCGGATTCCAATCAGCAGTCGCAACCCGAAATTCGATGAGTTGTTGCAAGGCAAGAGTCGTTTGATTGTTTTGAATAAATCGGATCTGGCGGACGAGGCGGCGATGCATCGGTTCGTGCGTCAATCGAAAGATCCTGTTTTTGTTTTAAATGCCGTAAGTGGAAAGGGCATCTCGGAGTTGACGCAGGAGATCGAAAAGGGTACCGAGGCTTTGCGTGCCAAGCTCGCGCGTCAAGGACGCAAGATGCGCCCGATTCGCGCGATGATCGTCGGGATCCCGAATGTCGGCAAATCGACATTGATCAATCGTTTGGCGGGAAAGAATGTCGCGCAGACGGGAGATCGCCCGGGCGTAACGCGCGGAAAGCAGTGGATTCGTCTCGCCAAGAACATCGAATTGTTTGATACCCCGGGGATTCTCTGGCCCAAGATCGACGACGATTCGGTCGGGATGAAACTCGCTTGCACGGGGGCGATCAAGGATCAGGTACTTCCTCTCGAGGAGCTCGCGCTCGCATTGCTTTCCCTTTTGCAGCCTCACTGGGACGCGATCCGATCGGTCTACGGCATCGAGGAATTGATGGAGTTACCGGAAGACATGACGCTCGATACAGCGGAGCTTCGCTTTCTGTATACCATCGGGCATCGGAGGGGCTGTTTGATGAAAGGCGGAGTGGTCGATCTGGAGCGCGCAGCCAAATTTCTGATCGATGACTATCGCGCGGGAAAACTCGGTCGTTTCACCTTGGACGAGGTCTAGCGATGAAGGACATGCTGTCTTTTGAAAAACAGATCGGCAGTCGGTGGATTGCCGGAATCGATGAGGCGGGAAGAGGTCCGTTGTACGGACCGGTGGTCGTGGCGGCTGTCATCTTGCCGCCGGGTTTTGACATCACGGGAATCGATGATTCCAAAAAGCTGAGCGAAAAGAAGAGAGAATTCCATTTCGCGAGGATCACAAAGGAATGTTTCTTCGGGATCGGGATCGCCGACGCGGAAGAGATCGACGAGATCAACATTCTCCAGGCGACCAAACGCGCGGCGCACCGTGCCGTCGAGGATCTGAAATCCAAACTTGTCATACAAGGTGCAGAGATCGAACATCTACTGATCGACGCCTTCGCTTTGGCGGATTGTTCCATCCCGCAGACGCCGATCATCAAGGGCGATGCGCTTTCCGCGAGCATTGCCGCAGCGTCAATCGTAGCGAAGGTGACGCGGGATCATCTCCTGCTTGATGCGGAGGCGGAGCATCCCGAATACGGGTTTGCCAAGCACAAGGGCTACGGGACTGCGCAGCACCGAGAGGCGATCCGTCGATATGGTCCGCTTCCCGAACATCGGCGAAGCTTTTTAAAGAAGGTGCTGGATGGAAATCAATAGACATTCCATGATCTCGCCGGTTCGACCGGTTGAGGCAAGCGAATCCGTCGCACAAAAGCCGGCGATGCAGGTCGGTCAGTTGATTGAAGGGATGGTCATCTCACTCAAGGAAGATCTCGCACTCATTCAGGCGAATGGGCGTTCCTTTTGGGCACAGACGGCGAGCGAATTGACTCTCGGTCAGCAAGTTGTATTGGAAGTGAAGGACATCGTGCAGGGAACGGTTCTCACGTCGCGTGTCGATCGGCCGGAAACTCAGATTTTAACCAAGATGGGTCTGAGCGTTACCAACGAAAATGCGCAAATCGTAGCGGAGATGCTCCAAGCGGATCTGCCACCGACCGCTGAGAATTTGCGCGCCATCAAGCAGATGATCTCAGAAGTCAAATTGCTCTCCGAGGAACTCGCCTCGGGCGGTGAGGTCGATCTGAGACCTCACTTGGACCGGTCTTTGCGTTCGATCTTGATCGAGATCATGAGCCGCGAGGCGCGAACGGAGAGCGAAACGCAGCTTCACAGCCCGCAAGGAAAGTTGTCGCCGGAGAGCGGATCGCCGTTGGCCGTATCCGATGCGATCCCGTCAGACAACCCGCAACTGGCCAAGCCGATGGTACAAGAAGGAAACGATGTGCCGATGTCCGTCAGATTACCGGAACAGCCGAATTTACCAGAATTGCCGGAAGCGGAAACGGTGCTTCTACGCCTGCTTTCCGATGCATCCGACGAAACGGCTCCGGCGCAGGTCAACCATGCTCTGCGCACATTGCTTCGTGAAATGAGCCCGCAGGTTGCAATCCGGCTGCTCCGGAACGAGCAGCCGATGACGATTCGAAATCTCCTCTTTGCGCAAATGGCACCGTCTGCTTCTGCGGATCATCTGATCGCTCTCGCAAAGCAATTACCGAAACTAACAGATTCTCTTGACTCCCTGCTGCAAGCGATTCCGACCGAGCGCCCGCTCGAAGAGTTGCTTCGTGCTGTCGAGTCATCGACTTCCGATCGCGCGGGATCGATCCGAAACGCGGTGAAAGAGAGTCTGATTACCGTGAAGGAACAATCGGTCTTTGCGAAGCAATCGGACGCTCAAGTTTTCTACATGCCCGTTCCGATGCGGATTGCAGAACGGGAAGAACGCGTCGATCTGTATTTCAAGAAACGAAAGCGCAGTGCCCCGAATGAGTTTCATGTGCTTGTGGCTTTGAAGACCCATTGCTATGGAGAGGTGCGATGCGTGGTTTCCAAGCAGGCGGATCGGTTCGAGCTCGCATTCGGATTGCAGACGGAAGCGGATGTGGAGCGTTTTGAACAGCAAAAGCAGCGGTTGATCGATGCGATCGACCGACCGGGTCTCAGCCTTCGCTTTCGCGTCGTCGAGGATGTGAATCAGGAGTTCTTTACTACGCCGCCGACCTCGGGCGGATTTGATCGCCGGGTCTAGGAGGTGGCATGGACAAAGAAAAGATGGCGACCGCATTGCGATTCGATCCGCAAAAGGATGCCGCTCCGCAAGTGATCGCGAAGGGGCTCGGATTGATCGCGGAAAACATCATCCGCACCGCGAAGGAAAGTGATGTGCCGGTCTATGTCGATGAGAAGCTTACGCGTCAGTTGCATCAGCTGGACATCGGAGATTCGATTCCACCGGATCTCTATGAGGTTGTAGCGGAAGTGCTGATCTTCATCGCGAGTATGGACCGCGAAAGGGGTTTGCGTGAACCGTAGAGAGCTCGGGAAACGCTATGAAGAATATGCGAGCGAGCAATTACAAAAAGTCGGATTTGTCGTCATTGGACGAAATGAATACACACCGTTTGGAGAGATTGATTTGATCTTATGTCGAAAGGGTGTGTATTTTTTTGTCGAGGTGAAGTTCCGCAAGGGGGATCGGTTCGGAAGTCCAAAAGATGCGATCGATCGGGGAAAGCGGAGTCGAATGCTGCGTTCAGCGCTGTTCTTTCGCAAAGAAAACGGAATCGCGGCTCCGTTTCGCATTTCCCTGTACGGCATTCAACAAACAGGAGATCAGCTCATCGAAGAGTGGATCGAAGACATCTTCGTTCAGTAAGGACAGTGAGGAGGAAATGACAAGAGCTTCGTATTCGAAAGTCATCTCGTCGGTGCGCATCGGAATCGACGGATTTCCGGTGCAGATCGAGACCCAGATCGCGAGCGGAATGCCCATCTATCGGATCGTCGGACTCGCCGGGACCGTGGTTCGGGAGTCTCAGGTACGCGTTCGAGCCGCGATACGCTCCTCGGGATTTTCGTATCCCGATTGCCGGATCACACAAAATCTGTATCCTGCGTATGAAAAGAAAGAGGGAACCCAATTGGATTTGCCGCTTGCGATCGGGATTCTTGCGGCGCAAAGAAATGGATCGGTCGAAGGAATCGCATTTCTGGGGGAGCTCTCGTTGGACGGCAGCATCAAGGGCGTGCGTTCGATTCCGGCGCATCTCGAGTCGTTTTTGGCGTCCGGGATTCATCGAGTTGTCCTTCCCGCCGTCAATCGGACGGAAGCCATGAAAGTGGAAGGACTGCAGCTCGCGTTTTACGACCGATTGGACCGACTGGTTGAAGATTGGGAGATGGATCGGATCGAATTTCGGCATTCCGGCGGGATCAACGATGTAGGGACTGCAGAATTCCCTGATTTTGCCGATGTAATCGGTCAAGATCGAGCGGTCCGTGCGATGACAGTCGCTGCGGTCGGCAGACACAATGTCCTGTTGTACGGACCGCCCGGGTGCGGCAAAACGATGATTGCGGAACGTTTGGCGGGCATTCTTCCTCCGCTGACGCGCACGGAGGAATTTGAAATTCGAAAGATCCATGACTTCACCGGGGAAGGAACCGGTCAGGCAGTCGGTCGACCGGTGCGCACACCCCATCATTCCTGCTCGGCGACCAGTTTGATCGGAGGTGGAAATCCGATCCGAGCAGGAGAGATTACCAAGGCGCATCTGGGTTTGTTGGTACTCGATGAACTGGGAGAGTACAAGAAATCCGTGATCGAAATGATGCGAGAACCCATGAGCAGCAAGCAAGTTGTGCTCGCAAAAGGAGCTCGCTCCATCACATTTCCATCGGATTTTCAGTTGGTCGCGACGATGAATCCTTGTCCTTGCGGACGCTATGGGGGAAAAGTAGAAGAAGGCTACTGCATCTGCTCGGCACATGAACTGAGGGCATACCACCGCAAATTGTCCCAACCGATCCTCGATCGGATGGATATGCTGATTCGTCTCGGGTTGCCGGATCTCGATGCCAAAGGTGTGCGATACAGTACGGAAGGACTTCGAGAGAAAGTCGTCGAGGCGATCGATTTCCGAAAACGCCGGCTGGGCGACTCCCAAATGCCGTCCCGATCCGATTTTACCGAGGAAGCATGGACTGCCGCACGGAAGTTTTACCTCGCTAAAAATCTGTCGATGCGCGGGATGGAAAAACTGTCTCAAATCGCTCTGTCGATTGCGGTTTTGGAGCAGATGCCGCGCATCGAAGCACGGCATGTGTACGAAGCGATCGGCTATTCCCCTGTGGTCTTTTTTCGGGAGATGCTTCGATGAAGAGGGTGTTCAGCGAGCGAGCGGACGGTCGGCCTTCAGTTTCCCCGAAAATCGACGCGCTGTTCGGGATCGGACGAGAGTCTTACCTCAGCGATCGCGTGTTGATCGCTATGGTGGGCAGCAGGGATCCGAGCGATTACGGTCGACGGGCGGCAGACTACATCGCATCCTATCTTGTGCAGCGAGGAGTCGTCGTAGTCAGCGGCTTGGCACGAGGGATCGATGCTCTGGTTCACTACAAAGCGTTGGAACAGGGAGGAAAGACGATCGGTGTGTCTGCCGTCTCTCCGTTTGCGGTCTATCCCGCCAGAAATACCGAGCTGTATCGTCGAATGCGATCGGAGGGTTTGATCGTGTCGGAGCACAAAGAACTGGAGCGGCCGAGTCGTTATCATTTCCCGATGCGCAATCGGATCATCGCGGCGATCAGCGACGGCGTGATCGTGGTCGAAGCCGGTATCAAAAGCGGCGCCCTCATTACGGCACGATACGCTGCGGAATTTGGTATTCCGGTATTTGCGGTTCCCGGCTCGATTTTTTCGCAGCGGTCGGGAGGCTGCCATCGGTTGATCGAGGAAGGAGCGCATCCCCTGTACGAACTCGATCAGTTGGAAGCGATGTATTGTCTGGAACGACGGCATCGAGAGAGCGCGACCGGCGAGAGGGCGCAAGAGATTTCCGACTATCTCCGTTTGAGACGGCAGGCGTCGTTCTCAGAAATTTTAAATGCGACGAATTTGGACTTGCCCGATCTGGTTTCCGGCCTCGAAGAACTCGTTCAGGAAGGGTTGGTGATCTCGCTCCCCGGAGATCGGTACCAGTGGATCGACGCTTGACAGGATCGGATCGACTGTGTATTTTATTAAAATGTAAATCATGGAACGCGGAGAGAACATGAATCAACTGGTCATTGTCGAATCGCCGGCAAAAGCGAAAACAATCGAAAAATTCTTAGGTAAGGGATATAAAGTCCTCGCGACCGTGGGGCATATCCGCGACCTTCCGAAAAGTTCAATGGGCGTGGATCTGGAGAACGATTTCGAGCCGAAATACATCAACATTCGAGGAAAGGGAGATACCATCAAGGCGCTTCGTACCGCGGCCAAAAAAGCGGATCGCGTTCTTCTCGCGACCGACCCGGACCGCGAGGGAGAAGCGATCGCTTGGCATCTGGCGCATATTCTGTCCTTGGATGCCGACCAAAAAAATCGCGTCGTCTTTCACGAAATCACGAAGGACGCGGTCAAACATGCGGTCAAGAACCCGCGCGCGATCAACATGGAGCTTGTGGATGCGCAGCAGGCGCGCCGCGTGCTGGATCGTCTCGTCGGGTATTCGATTTCCCCGATTTTGTGGCGTAAAGTGAAGCGGGGGCTGTCCGCAGGGCGGGTACAGTCGGTCGCTACCAAGCTGATCTGCGATCGTGAACAGGAAATTCTTTCGTTTGTCCCGGAGGAGTACTGGTCGATCGTCGCGCATGCGGTGAACCAATCCGGAAAAAAGATCGACCTCGATTACTACGGTCCGACCGATCAAAAAAAGGTCGTCCCGTCGACCGAGCAGGAAGTGAAAAAGATTCTGGCACATACCAAAGGCAAACCGGCTTTGGTACGCAAGGTGGAGAGCAAGGAGCGTCAGCGAGCACCGCAACCGGCGTTTACGACTTCGACGCTTCAGCAGGAAGCTGCCAATAAACTGGGCTTTGCCACCAAGAAGACAATGATGTTGGCGCAGCAGCTTTACGAAGGAATCGCGATCAAGGGAAAGGGGACGATCGGTTTGATCACCTATATGAGAACGGACTCCACGCGGATTGCGGAGTCCGCTCAGGATGCAGCGATGCATCTCATCGAAGAGAAGTATGGGAAATCCTACCTCGGACCGCGAACCAAGAAAACGAAGAATGCGAAAAATGCGCAGGATGCGCATGAGGCCATTCGTCCGACCACGGTGGATTTGACGCCGGAGGAGTTGACCGAGGCGCTTTCGCGCGACCAATGGAAGCTCTACGATCTGATCTGGTCGCGTTTTATCGCGAGTCAGATGGCGAGCGCCACCTTCGATGCGACGACGATCACGGCAACGGTCGGCGACGAAGTCTTCCGCGCTTCCGGTTCCGTGCAGCGATTCGACGGTTTTATGAAAGTCTATGTCCAAGTTCAATCGAAGGATCATCCGCTGCCGGAAGTCAAGCAGGGAGAGGAACTCAGCATTCGTTCGATGGAGCCGGAACAACATTTTACCCAGCCGCCTTCTCGTTACACGGAGGCTTCCTTGGTCAAAGAAATGGAAGAAAACGGGATCGGACGTCCTTCGACCTACGCTCCGACCATCACGACCATTCTTTCGCGCGGCTATGTCGAAAAAGAGAAGAAGCTGCTCAAACCGACCGAGCTCGGACAGATCATCAATGAGATCATGACGACGTATTTCCGCGAGGTGGTGAGCGTCGATTTCACGGCGAATATGGAGACCCATTTCGACCGCATCGAGGAGAATGAGGAGAGCTGGAAGGCTGTAATTCGAGGTTTTTATGGCACCTTTGAGCCATTGATCGAAAAGGCGGATCACGAGATCGAAAAGATCGATGTCACGGAGATGACGGATCTGGATTGTCCGAAATGCGGCAGCAAGCTCTTGATCCGCAGCAGCCGAT
>JAUMWO010000071.1 GCA_030529605.1 Bacillota bacterium
ATCAGCGCATTGCGACGCATTATTCCTCCTTTGACGATTCCGACATTTCGGACCAGGCAAACAAACCGAGCGACTGCGGCTCCGGCGTATCCGCCGGTGTGCTTGCGAGCGCAAAACCGAGATGACGTCTCGCCCGATCGGTCACGATGCGCCCGCGGGGCGTTCGCGCCAAAAAACCGAGCTGCATCAAATATGGCTCATAAACATCCTCGATTGTGATCGCCTCTTCGCCTGTCGAAGCGGCCAAGGTATCCAGTCCGACCGGACCGCCGCCGTAATGTTCCACCATGCAGGCGATCAGCTTGCGATCGACCAGATCGAGTCCCAATTCGTCAATTTCAAGCATTTCCAGCGCTTCCTGCGCCATCCGGCGCGTCACCACACCGCTGCCCCGCACCTGCGCATAATCGCGCACACGGCGAAGCAGACGGTTGACGATCCGAGGGGTTCCTCGGCTGCGCCGCGCCATCTCCATGACCGCATCCGGATCGATCAACACGCCCAGCACCTGAGCCGAACGTTCGATGATCGCGCCCAGGGCGTCGGGCTCATACAGTTCCAATTTACAGATCACTCCGAAGCGATCGCGCAGCGGAGCGGAAAGCTGTCCGGCGCGAGTCGTCGCTCCCACGAGCGTAAAACGGGGCACATCGAGGCGCACGGAGCGCGCTCCCGGCCCCTTGCCCAGCACGATGTCGATCGAAAAATCCTCCATCGCCGGGTACAGCACCTCTTCCACCACGCGCGGCAGACGATGGATCTCGTCGATAAAGAGAATATCTCCCTCCGCCATCGAGGTCAGGATCGCTGCCAAATCGCCCGGTCGCTCGATGGCCGGCCCCGAGGTGACTTTGATCCCGGATCCCATCTCCCCGGCGACGATGTGCGACAGCGTTGTCTTTCCGAGTCCCGGAGGTCCATACAACAACAAATGATCGAGCGGCTCGCCGCGTAGCTTTGCCGCCTTCATAAAGATCGAGAGCTTCTCCTTGACCTTGTCCTGTCCGATGTAGTCCTGAAGTCGCTTCGGACGAATCGAGCTCTCGATTTCCAAATCTTCCTGCCGTTTCTTCGGCGTGATGAATCGTTCCGTCATAATTCAAACCTATCTCCGCATGTCATCGTAGCCACAGCAGCCGTAGCGGCATCACGGCAGTCGAAGCAGCTTTCGCAACCGGAGCTGCTGTAGCCACCGCAGTGCACTACAACCGCATCAGGCGTTTGAGCGCCGCCTTGATCACATCGTCGAGTTCCATGTTCCGATAATCCAATCCTTCGAGTGCCGCCATCGCTTCGGCGCGCGAATATCCGAGCGCCATCAACGCCGCCGACGCATCGTGATCCATCGGAGTCCCCGCTGCGCCCGATCCCAGTATCTCACTGCCGACCGACTCGTCCGCAGCAAGATAGCGGCTCAGTTTGTCCTTGAGCTCGACGACGATGAGCTCCGCCGTCTTTTTGCCGACGCCTTTCGCTGCCTGCAATGCCTTTAAATCCTTATTGACGATGGCGCTGCACAGCAGCCGATAGGGCAGGCTGCTCAATATCGTCAGTGCGACCTTGGGCCCGACACCGTTTACCGAAGTCAGCATACGATAGACATCCAGCTCTTCCCGTCGCGAAAAACCGACAAGGAACATCGAGTCCTCGCGCACCACCAAATCCGTATAACAAATCACTTCCGAAGCGATGTCCCCGATCTCGGCGATCGAAGAGATGCTGCTTAAAATCCGCATCCCGACGCCACCGCAGTCGATGACGAGATCCTCCGATCCTTTGTGCATCAAATTGCCTTTAATATAATCGATCATGCCTTGATTTTACCATGTTTTCCGTCGTTGTTCCCGTCGTCCGCAACCGGGTCGACCGTGTGAGCGGCCGGATCTGTCGCAAGACCGGGCGAATCGTTCATGAGACCGACTGAGAGGGTCCGCCTCGGCGAGACCATCCACAGAATGACCGCTGCCAGCGCAAAGCAGCCCCCCGCGAGTACGAAAGGCAGGCGCGCGCCGTAATTGTAAAGGAAGCCGGCAAACAAAGCGCCCCCGATCATGCCGAGCGAGCGGGAAGCGTTGTAAAATCCCATCATCAGATTACGGTTGGAATCGGTCGCTTCCCGTGCTACGCAATCCTGAATCAGCGGCGTACAGACCGCATTGAACGAGAAAAAGAGCAATGCCGTCCCGAAAAACGGAATCCGTCCCTCGACCAGAAAGAGCGCCGCGACGCTTCCGGCGCAGAGCGACGAAACGATCGCCGTCACCCGACGCAGCTGCGCCATTTTCATCAATTTCATACACACGGTACTCACCGCGACCAGCGTGATGATCCCGGTGATCGCCTTCATCACACCGTTGTAGATCGGCGTCAGTTGAAACTGCGCCTTGAGATAGTAATTGAAACTCTGATCAAACGAAACGCTTCCGACCCCGGTCAGCACGACCGCAACAAAGAGCACCGCCAGCGCCTTGGTCATAAACGAACGGCAGTCCCAAAACGCCTTGAGCGGGTTGATTTCCTTCCAAAAACTTCGATCGACCGACTTGGATCGCTCCACCTTGTTGTCCTGTAGGAGAAAAAAATACAGAATGCCGCAGAGCACCAAAGTCAGCGCTTGCATCAAAAAGGTGATCTTGATCGAATAGACTCCGACCGTTCCTCCGATCAGATATCCACCCGCGGCGCCGAGCGCCTGCACAATGACGAATTTCGCGAGATTCTCCCCCGTTTTTCCTTCCTCCGACATCTCCGTGATGTAGAGCAGAGCCGCAACGCCGATGGCTCCGACGAAGAAACCGGCCGCACAGCGCGCCAAAATGATCTCCAACTCCGTCGTCGCGATACTGAAGAGATACTGCCCGAAACCGTAACCGACACAACCAAGCAAAATCAAGCGTCGCACCGAGAAAAACTCGCGCATTTTTCCCCAGAACGGCGAAAACAGAAAGTTGGTAAACGACATCGCTGCGAACGCCGCGCCGAACATATAATCCCTGAGCTGCAGATTGACGATCAGAGTCGGCGTGATCGGGTGCGCGAAATTCGCCGCCATATATTGGAGCAGCGATATCGCAAAAAATATCATCATAGTCCCCTTTGTTTTGGCGCCCTTTTGCTTCGAATTTTCTTGCGTCACTCGCACCTCCACTCGCAGTATAACCCATTCCGCCGATTTCTCAAAACTTGCGATGGAATGTCTCTTTCACTTCAAGAACCGAGCGGGAACATAAAAAATGGTTTGCACCGAATTCATGCAAACCACGGATTGATCACGCCATCCCGAGAAGCGACTCCGTGCTTTCGGTGTAATACTGATTGGTATACAGATCGTAGTAATGTCCGCGGAGAGCCATCAGCTCGCGGTGTGTCCCGGACTCGATCACGCGACCTTCTTCGAGCACGAGGATGCGATCCGCGCGGCGGACCGTCGAGAGACGGTGGGCGATGACGAAGCTGGTACGTTCGCTCAGCAGGTGGTCAATCGCATCCTGAATCGATGCTTCGGTCTCGGTATCGATCGACGAGGTCGCCTCGTCGAGGACGAAGAGTGCCGGTCTCCCGATGATGGCGCGGGCAAAGGAGACAAGCTGTTTCTGACCGGTCGAGAGCAGCGCACCGCCTTCCCCGACCTGCGTGTCGTAGCCTTTATCCAGCTGGACGATGAAGTCATGCGCATTGACGACCTTTGCGGCCGCTTCGATCTCCGCATCCGTCGCATCCATCTTTCCAAACCGAATGTTGTCCCGGATCGTGCCGGAGAAGAGATGCGGGGTCTGAAGCACATAACCGAGATTGGAATGCAGCCAAGCCTGCGAACGCTCCCGATAATCGACACCGTCGATCAAAATCTCGCCCTCCGTCGGCTCGTAAAAGCGACAAGCGAGGTTGACGATGGTCGATTTGCCGGCTCCCGTGCGCCCGACGATCGCGACGGTCTGCCCCGGATCGATCTTGAGACTGAAATCGGTCAGGATGTTCTCTCCCTCTTTGTAAGCGAACGAGACATTGCGAAATTCGATCTCTCCCCGGAGCGGTTCCCAGTTCTCAGTCTTCGGGTGATTGATGTCGCCGTATCGTTCCAAGACATCCGGACGATCGACAATCTCCTCTTTTTCATGAACCAGCTCCAAAATCCGCTCTCCGGCAGCTTGCGCCCGGATAAAATCCGAATAGATGCGCGAGATCTCGAGCACCGGATCGAAGAACATGCGCGCATAGGTCAAGAACAGCACCAAGGTACCGTAAGAGATCCCCCCGACCTCGACCATTCCGCCGCCGAAGTACAGTGTCGCCGCGAGCGCCGCTGCACTGATAATGAAGGAGAACGGCATATACGAAGCCGAAAAGAAAGTCGAACGAATCGACATCTTGCGCATTTCTTCCGTCGTTTGACCGAACTCCTTGATGTTGATCTCCTCGCGGGCAAGTGTTTTCGAGGTCTTGGCTCCGACGATCCCGTCGTTGATGAGACCGATGATGCGCGAATTGATCGATCGCACGATGCGCTGCATCGCGAGGATTTTGCGATTTAAGGCCATCGTGACAAGCGCCAAAACCGGAATCGAGACGATGGTGATGATGGCGAGCCGCACATGGACGATCAGCATCGAGATCGAGACAAAGCCGACCATCGCGAGCGCCCATACCATGTCGACCACACCCCAAGCGATCGTCTCGCTGATGCGTCCTGTATCCGAGCCGATCCGCGACAGGATCCACCCCGTCGCATTGCGGTCAAAATAGGACATGGAGAGCCTTTGCAGCTTTTCGAACTGGTCCTGGCGCAGCTTGTACGAAATGCGCGCCTCCAGCCGCCCGCCGATTCGGATGAATTGATACACGAGCAGCGCAAAGACGACGGAGAGAAGCAGATATCCCAGCGCGAGCCACCCGATCCCTTGGATCTGTCCCTGCTTGACATGGTGGTCGATCACCCGCGATGTAAAGAGCGGAAACACGATGTCGAGCAATGCGACCGTCGACATCAGGCTGATCAATTTGACAAACTCCCATTTGAATTGTTTGAGATGCCGAAAGAGGGCGAACCAAACTCTATGATCGTATTTCAATTGCTTTTGTTCTTCCACAATGTCCTCCTCTAGGCCTCGACCGCCATCGTTTGAAGTTCCCAGAGTTTGCGATACAGCCCGTCTCCCTGCACCAGCTGATCATGTGTCCCATACTCGGCAACTTTTCCTTCTCGGAGAACGAGGATCTTCGACGCCGATCGAATGGTGTCGATGCGATGGGAGATGATGAGGGTCGTGAGTCCCCGGCCGCGCTCCGCGAGCGCCTTACGAATCGCCGCATCCGTCTCCGTATCGACCGCCGAGAGCGAGTCGTCAAAGATCAGGATGCGCTTGTCGTCATCGATGACGGTGCGCGATATCGCGACACGCTGTTTTTGTCCCCCGGACAGCGATACACCCTTTTCCCCGACCAAAGTCCGATAGCCGTCCTGAAAGCTCAAAATGTTGTCATGGATCGCCGAAGTACGCGCCGCCGCATAAATCTGATCGTCGGTGAAATCTTCGCGCACAATCCCGATGTTGTCTCGAATCGTCTTGGAATAAAGATACGGCTCCTGCAACACCATGCCGACCTTGGAGCGGATCCAGCGCTTTTGGATGTCGCGCAGTTCCACCCCGTCGATCCGAATCGAACCGCGGTAATCGTAAAGCCGTTGGATCAGGTATACAAGAGAAGATTTGCCGGAGCCCGTCGGACCGACGATCCCCAGAGTTTCCCCCGCTTCGACGGTAAAACTCACATCGCTCAGGATATCCTGATCCTGCATATAGCCGAAGGAGACATGATCGAATTCGATCTTGCCGCGAATCTCGGGCAGCAATCCGGAGCCGTCCTCATCGTCGAGCGGCATCGATAAGATTTCATCGAGGCGGCGAATCGAAACCGTCGCCTTGCCCAAGTCGCTGAGCATGCGCCCGAGCTGCTTGATCGGCCAAGCGAGCAGATTGACATAGGTGAAAAAGGCAATGAAGGTACCGAGCGTGATTTGGCCGTCCATCGTCATCCAAGCACCGTAGAACAACACGCCGCCCTGCAGCAGGAAGGTGAGCAGATCCCCCATCCCGAAGAAGGCCGCCATCGCATCCAAGACATAGGCGAGGTGATCGCGGTAGTTGGCGTTTTTCACCTCGAACCGATCGATCTCGAACTTTTCCATCCCGAAGGCTTTGATAACACGCACCCCTGACAGCGACTCTTGTACAAGACTTGTAAGCTCGGCTTCCTTTTCGTCCGCTTCCAAAAAGCGCGCCTTGTTTTTCCGCTGAAATCGATAGGAGGTCACGAAAAGCACCGGAGCAAACAGGATCGGGATCAGAGTCAACTTGGGGTTCATCGAGAACATAATCACGATCGACAGCACCGCTGTCAGAACCAATCGCCCGAGCTCCGAGATCTGAACGCGGATAAAGTTCGAAAAGGTATCGAGGTCCGAGGTACAGCGCTGGATCAGATCCCCGGTTTGATTTGCCGAGTGTGTCGCAAACGAGAGCCCTTGAATATGCCGATAGGTCCGGTTGCGAAGGCGCTCCGCGACTCGTTCCGTCGAGATGCCGACCAAGATCGAGCGAACAAACAAAAATCCTGCTCGCAAGATGCCGAGCAACAGAAGGAACAGTGCGGCATGTCCGAGCGTCGGGAGCAACCAGCGAAAGTCGTATTGTTCCAATGCGATGCCTCCGATCACTTCGTCGACGGCATAACGGATGACGATCGGGTTGATCAATACCATTAGGGTTGCGAGCATGATGCTGAGCACCGCACCGAGCATCATCAGCCAATACCCCTTCATATGTTTCAAAATCAATTTCATCGGATACTCCTTTTCGGGCACAAAAAAAGCCACACTCGGTGGCTTCATCATTCAATACAAAGGATGGATACCACGCCTACCGGCGGCACAAATCCGAGGAGGAATCATACCGCATATTCGATTGCATTTTGTCTGCTTTGTTCTTGAACATGTCGCTTCCTCCTTTCCAAATAGTCGATCGTTCGATCGCCACGGATAATCTACCACAAATATTTCGGGTATACAAGTATTTTTTCCAAAAATATCATTTTCGTATGAAACCGGTTGCGGATTCGCCCGCAGACCATTGGGCGGTGGATTCTGCCGTACCCGATGCCCCCGGTGACGACTCAGCGACGACTCAACAACCGCGTTCGCATAATCAATCCGCGAATCCAAGGTGTGTACATCAGCGGCGATTTCAAATGTTTGCGCAGCAGATGACGCTCCAGCGCTTTGGTGCGCTTTCGAAAGCGCGCTCGTATCGTCTCGGCGCCCTCGCTCTCCAACCTCGATTCCGCCAGCGCCGCCCCCGTTCGGATGGCGAAGCTTACTCCCTCGGAGGAACTCGGACTGATCCATCCCCCCGCTTCGCCGATGAGGAAGACATGTCCTTCTCCGCGGTCGAGATGCTCCGCTCGCGTCGGACGCCGGATCAAGGCGCCTTCGCGGTAGATGGATTTCGAGAGATCGTAACCTTCATCTCGCAGGTGTTGGAGCAGTCGCTGAAACCGCGCCTCGTACGATTCGCTCCCTACGGGTCTCGGCTCCAACGCCGCTCCGACGATCAGCTGATCGCCCTTGGGCACTGTCCAACAATAGTAGTCCGAGATGCTTCGGTCGAAGATCGCCCCAAAATCGTGAGTCGGTTGGTGCTCCGCCTGAAACCATTCCTGAATCGCGATATAGTACGGTGTCTCCTCCGGTTTCGGCATGCGTGCTCGCAAGACGCGCCCGACTGTCGAGGACGATCCGTCCGCTCCGACGAGAAACCGCGTCCGCACCTCGATCGAGCGCAAAGCATCGCATACTGCTCCGGGCTCTGTACCGCGTTGCGCCCTGCGATCCGCATCGCGATTCGCTTGGTTCTCACGACGCATCAGACGCACGAGGAGGTCTCCCTGCTCCGACAAAGCAAAGCCCTTGCAGAGCGTGTGTTCCCAAAACTCAAAACCGCCGCGCTTCGGGATCCGGTCCAAAAGCCAGCGGTCGAAACATTCGCGGTCGATGTTGAGATAGGGACGCGGATACCGCCTCTGCAGCGCATTGTCATAATCGTAAGTATGCACGCAGAAGGGTTGCGGATCCATGCGAACCGAATCCGGCAGTTCGAGTCCCTCTTCACGCACCGCCGCCTGCCCTTCCGCCGACAGCATCCCACCGCAGCAATTGCGGCGCGAGCGCCCGTCGACGAGCAGGACGCGCAGGGTCGATCGAGCGGACAAATGGCGCGCGAGGGTCGATCCGGCAGGTCCGCCGCCGACGATCACCACATCGTAGACACCCACATCGTAAACATCCATATCGCA
>JAUMWO010000072.1 GCA_030529605.1 Bacillota bacterium
CTGAATGCATTCGGCGAACTCGATGAAGGCGCGCTGACTGTGCTTCAGAACCAGCTTGAGACGGTGCGGGATCAGCGCGATCGCGTCAAGCGGGAATTGACCGAGATCGAGGTGCGGTTCCAGCAGTTTCAGATCGACCCCGATCTCCACGCCCACATCCGTTCTCTCGAAGAGGAGGATCTGCAGTTGGAGGTCGACGGCAAGCGCCTCGAGCTCTTCCGTGCGCTCGTAACCGAAGCGGAGGAGGAGTATCGCCGAGCGAACCAACCCGAATTCATCCGCCAGGTGGGCATCTATCTCGATCGGATCACCGGCGGCAAATACCAGACCGTGTACCTCGAAGACGAACGACATATCGTGATTCGCAACGAGATGGGCAGCATCGTCGATGCGGAGAAGCATCTGAGCCTCGGGACGATCCAGCAGATCGCCTTCTGCCTCCGGCTCTCCCTTCTCGATCTGGTCGACCGGGAAAAGCGCCTGCCGCTGTTGATCGACGATGCCTTTGCGCATTGGGACGAAGAGCGTCAGCGACGGGGCTTTGAGCTCTTGGCGAGCGATCTGATCGGACGGCAGATCTTCTATGCGACGCCGAGTCGCGCGACGAGCCGCATGGTGGCGCAACAATTTGCAGCACCGACCTCCAAGGACTTCTCCTTTAATCAAATTTTAATCGAATCCTAATCGTTTTGTCGGAGTACGGGTCTATACTCGGGTGGGAAAGAGGTGACGATGGAACAGAAAAAAGACATAGTAATCGAAGTCAAAGATCTACGTAAGGTCTATCGCCTCGGATCGGAGAAGGTGGTAGCGCTCAACCGGGTCAATGTTCAAATCGAGCGCGGTTCGATCTGTTGCATTCTCGGTACTTCCGGATCGGGAAAATCCACGCTTCTCAATATGATGGCGGGATTGGAAAAACCGACCTCCGGTTCGGTCGTGATCAAATCGGAACACATCGAAAAAATGTCCGAGAAGAAATTGGCATTGTTTCGGCAAAAGCATATCGGATTCATTTTTCAGTCGTACAATCTCCTCAATGCATTGACGGCTCTGGAAAATGTCAGTATGCCTCTCGTGTTCCGGCGGGTGCCGCGAGCGAAACGCAACAAGATCGCGCTCAAGTATCTCGCGATGGTCGGCCTCAAGGAGCGATACAAGCACAAGCCCAATCAGATGTCCGGAGGACAGCAGCAGCGTGTCGGCATCGCCCGAGCGTTCGTCGGAGCACCCGAGATCATTTTTGCGGACGAGCCGACGGGAAACCTTGACACCAAGACGTCCATCGAAGTGATGAACATCATGTGGCGAATGGCGCGTGAGCAGAATCAGACGATCGTCATCGTGACCCATGACATCGAGGTGTCGGAATACGCCGACACCATCGTGCACATCCGGGACGGGGACATCCAGAGTGTGGAGTATCGCGATCCGCAGCAGATCTACGAACAATTGATCAAGCCGTTTGAAACGAAGGAGACCGGCGCGCCTGCGGCGGGATCGGTCACAAAACCCGAAACAAATACAGGAGAATCGGAGAACAAGGAGCTATGAAGAAGAGAATTTTCGCCCTACTGTTGGTGCTCGTGCTGCTCAGCAATACATTGAGCTTTGCAGCGTTCCGGGCGTACATACGCGTCGTCGCTGACGAGAAAATCCAAGTGGTTCAAAGCGGGGAGCGTTCGGACTACTTCCTGAAGATCAAGAACACCGGAATCTACATGGCACAGAATCTCAAGGTCGAGATTCAAGGCGCGCACCCATTCCGCGCGGATGTCTCGACCTTGTTCCAAGATATCCGATACATCTCGCCGAACCAAACCGAGACGATCAAATTCAATGTGATGCCGTCGCCGCTCGCGCAGACGAAGATCTACGAATTTGATGTCGTGTTCAGCTACAAGGATTCCGAAGACAATGTCGTGACCAACACCGAAAAGGCCTATGTCAAAGTCGAGAACAACAAGCAGGCACCGAGCCTTTCGGTCGTGTTCCACGAGACCAACACCAAAGAGACCGTCAAGGGCACGCCGAACTCGCTCAATCTCGATGTCCGCAACAACGGCGATGCGGTTGCAAACGACATCCGCGTCACCTTGTCCGGCATGACCAACACCGGCGTCATCCTTCACAATGAGACCGATGTCAAGCGCGTCGGTGAAATCGCGGGCGGTGCCAAGACCCGCGTCAACTATCTCATCATCGCGGGGCCGGACGCAAAATCGGGGACGCAGACCCTCAATGTCCTGCTCGAGTGGACGGACGATCTCGGAAACCAGTACAAGAAAGAACAACAAGTCTATGTGGTCGTAGCCGGCGGCGCCGGAGCGGTCCAACAGGGCGATCTGGAGATCAAGGTGCTCTCGGCGCCGAAGGCTCTGGTCAAGGAGCAGGATTTCCAAATCAAGTATCAAATCACCAACCGTTCGACTTCCAAGATCGAACAGATGGAAATTCAATTCGAGCATCCGGAAGGCATCATCGCGAAGTCCAATTCCCGCATGATCGTCCGCAATCTCGAACCGGGCGCATCGCGTGAGATCGTGGTCGATGCGCTGACCAAGAAGGAAGTGCAGCCGGAGACCTATCACTGCTACATCGTCGCAAATCTCGTCAACTACGAGACGGAAGCGCGCACGCAGATCGCGCGGGAGTATGTCGGTCTCTACATCGAATCCACGGACGACGAAGGCTCCAAGCCGAAGCTGATCATCGCCGACTACCAATACGGCGGCATGGCGATGGCGGGAGAAGAATTCGATCTCGAATTTACCATCCGCAACACTTCCAATTCCGAATCGACCCGCAACATCAAAGTCACGCTCGCAGGAGAGGACTCGGCATTCACGCCGGTCGACTCGTCCAACTCGCTGTTCATCCCATCCATCGGACCGGGACAGGAAGTGACGCGCAGCATTCGTTACAGCACCAAGATCGACGCGGCGGTCAAAATCTACACCGTCAATGTCAAGATGGAGTACGAAGACGGCAAAGGCAAGGCGTATGACGCGAAAGGCAATCCGTATATGGAGCAGGAGTCGATCTCGATCAATGTCGCACAGCCGATTCGCCTCGAAACCAGCCCGATTCAAATTCCTGATGTAATTTTTGCAGGAGAGCCGTTCTACATCGAGCAGGAATACTACAACATGGGCAAATCGACCATGTTCAATCTGATCATCAAAATCGAGGGCGTCAACTCCCGTAGCCCACAGTCCTTTGTCGGCAACTTCGAAGCGGGACGCAGCGATTATTTCTCGGTGCAGGCATACGCGGATGAGCCGGGAACGCATGACGGAAAGCTCGTCTTCCGTTTTGAAGATGCGCTCGGAAAGCAGTCCGAAATCGAAAAAACCTTTACTTACACGGTCAGTGAGATGGTGCCGGGACCGGATGGTATGGGACCGGACGGTAAGCCGAATGGCGGATTCGAGCCGATCGATCCGGGTATGATGCCGGATGTTCCGGTCGAGGGCGGGCTCAACTGGCCGCTCATCATCGGTGGCGGTGTCGTCGCTCTGATCGTGATCGTCCTCATCGTACGCAGCATCCGTAAGAAGCGCGCGGCAAAATTGGAGGAACTCGATGACTAATCTGGATCTGGCGATCATGGGATTGAGCAATCTTTTCCGTCGCAAAGCCAGAACGATCCTTACTGTGCTCGGTGTCGTCATCGGTACGGCGTCGATCGTGGTCATGGTGTCGCTCGGTCTCGGTATGGACCGGGCGTTCGCCAAGGAGCTGGAGCAGTACGGAAGTTTGACCATGATTACCATCAATGCCCCTTACGATAACATGGGTGCCGGATCGGGGGGAGCGGGCGGCCAAAAGCTGCTGCTCAACGATACGGCGCGCAACAACTTTCTGCAGATTCCCCATGTCAAGACCGCGATCGGGATGAAGCGGATCGATGCCGAAGTCAAAGCCGGACGCTACCGTGGCTGGGGGGAGGTCATGGCGATCGATCTGGACTTGCTCCCGGAGCTGGGCATCAAACTCTCCGAAGGGCGACTCCCGACCAAGGACAATCCCTTCGAGGTGCTTTACGGATACCATGCCGGCACGAGTTTCTATGACCCAAACTCTCGAGGACGCAGAAGTGAGGTCGAGGTCGATTTGTTCAAAGAACGCGTCGAGCTGATGCCGCAAGGCGTCGACCCGTCGAAGCGCCCGAAAGGCGTTGTGATCCACCCGGTCGGTATGACCATGGAAACGGACTACGACTATGGATACAAGATCCTGATCGACTACGACAGCTATATGAAATTCAAGACGGAATTCGATCGCCGCTATCAGATCAAACCGCCGTCGATCAAAGAACAACGCAATCAGAACAAATACGACGAAATGAAGGTCATCGTCGACGACATCGACAATGTGCTCGCGGTCCAGGAAGAGATCAAGGCGATGGGTTTCGATGCCTTCAGCTTGACCGAAGCGCTCGGCGCGATGCGCAACACCTCGCTGATCATCCAGCTCGTGCTGGGTGGGATCGGAGCGGTCTCGATGTTTGTCGCCGCGATCGGCATCACCAACACGATGGTCATGTCGATCTACGAACGCACCAAGGAGATCGGGGTCATGAAGGTCATCGGCGCTCAGCTCAGCGACATCCGTCGCCTCTTCCTCTTTGAAGCGGCGATGATCGGACTGATCGGCGGTGCGATCGGTCTGGGACTCAGCTTCGGTATCTCGGGCTTGCTCAACTCGGTCTTCGCCAGCGGTGCCGGCGGAGATGGCGGCGGGATGGGCTTCTCGCTCCAGTCGTACATTCCGTTCTGGCTTGCCGCAGCGGGCGTCGGCTTCTCGGTCGGCGTCGGGCTCATCTCCGGGTTCTATCCGGCGGTGCGTGCGACCAAGCTTTCGGCCCTCGAAGCGATTCGCAGCGACGGTTAGGAGTGTCTATGCAAAATTTAAAATCATTCAATGGAATTCTCTCGAACAATGACAGCGCGGATGCGCTGTCTTCTTCGATTTATGAGGTGATTCGGATCCGAGGCGGAGAGCCTCAGTTTCTTGCCGAACATCTGGATCGTCTGATGCAATCGGCGCAGCTCACGGGCATCCCGCTCGAGCGCGGCGAGGTGGAGCGACAGACCGCGGCGCTTTTGCAGGCGGCGGAACCGGTCGATCAAAACATCCGCATCGATGCGATGCTGGACGGTTCGGGGATTTTGATCCGGCCGGTCGCCTCCTTCTACCCTGCGCCGGAAGTCTATCGCAGCGGGGTCGAGGTATTGACTTACCATTATGTGCGCAACAATCCGCATGCGAAGGTATCCAATCCGGGCTTGGCGGCCGAGGCCAAACGGATTCGAGAGGAAAAGGGAGTCTTTGAGATCCTGCTGCTCGACGATGCCGGTGATGTGACGGAGGGTTCGCGCTCCAATGTCTTTTTTATCTCCGGCGACCGTGTCATCACGTCGCTTCCCGAGCAATCGCTGCAAGGGGTCACCAAGCAGATGGTCGTCAAGATCGCGGGGGATCGTCTGGTGGAGCGCCGCATCGCGGCGAGCGAGCTCGCCTCCTTTGATGCGGCGTTTTTGACGGGCACCTCCATCGACCTGCTCCCGATCCGCGCGATTGATGAACTGCGTTTTGACTCGGCGAACAACACCCTGTACCGACGCTTGCTGGAGCAATTCCTGCGCTCGCGTTAGGATAAATGAACCGACGAGAAATATCGTGCACGCCTTCCCCGAATGTGAGATAATGTCGTGAGGATGCAGCATTGTCCGAACATTCCGGTGACATTTCATCGTCCGTTGTATCGCGTAGCCGGTGCCGACGGAGGGAGTCCCGAAAGGAAGGCTGATCATGAAGCGAGTTGTCGTCGTCGGTGCGGGGATGGGTGGACTATCCGCCGCTATTCATTTGCAACATGCAGGGTACGATGTGACCCTCTATGAGAAGGGGGCGCAGCCGGGAGGCAAGATGCACCGCCTGGAGGTGGACGGGCATCGCTTCGATGTCGGGCCGACGCTGGTGATGATGCCGGCGGTGTACCGAGAGATCTTTTCGATGACGGGGCGAGATCCGGAGGACTACATACCGATGACGAAGTTGTCGCCGATGTATGATGTCATGTTTGACGCGGATCCGCCTCGTTTTTATTCGCTCAACAACGACATGGTCGACTTGCACGCGATGGTCGAGGCAAAGGGACCGCGCAACGCGCTGGGCTTTTATCGATATCTCAATGCGATTTACGAGCGCTATCAGATCGCGCTCGAACATTTTATTACACGCCCTTTCCGCCGGAAATGGGATTTTTACAACCCGAAAACCCTTTGGAATGCCTTAAAACTCAAGACTTTCGACAGCGCCGATCGGATGATGGCGAGCTTCCTGCCGGATCGGGACCTGCAGCAGATGCTGAGTTTCCAGACGCTCTACATCGGAGTCTCGCCCAAGAAGGGGCCGTCGCTCTACAACATCATCCCGATGATCGAATTGATGTACGGCGTGTGGTTCCTCAAAGGCGGGATGTTCACGATGGCGGAGCAGATGGCGAAGCTGTTTCAGGAACTCGGCGGTGTCATCCGGTATCGGACCGAAGTCGAGGAGATTCTCGTGCGGGACGGTAAGGTGCGCGGGCTGCGGATCGGCGGAGAAGAGATCGCGTCGGATTATGTGATCTGCAATGCGGACTTTCCGTATGCGATGACGCATCTGATCCGCGATGAGCGCGCGAGGCAAATACACTCCGGAGCGCATCGATCGGATGGAGTATTCTTGCTCCTGTCTCGTCTTTTATTGGGGAGTCGACGGCGTTTATCCCGATCTGGCGGCGCATACCTTCGTCGTCTCGGACGATCTCGATCTCAATCTGCGCAGTATTTTTGACGGGACGCGCATCGAAGATCCGTCGGTCTACCTCCACATCCCGTCCAATGTCGATCCGTCTCTCGCGCCGGAGGGGCGCTCGACCTTCTATGTGTTGATTCCGCTGTCCGAGCTGGTGACGGCGAACTACGAATGGAACGAGGAAACGCTTTCGCATTACCGGGAGCGCGCGCTTCGCTCGCTCGAGAAGCTGCCGGGGCTGGCTGAGATCCGCTCCAAAATCCGCTGCGAGCGGTATTTTACGCCGGTCGATTACAAGGAGCATTTCAACGCGTACCGGGGCGCGACCTTCGGGCTGCAACCGACTCTCACGCAGAGCAACCATCTGCGCCCGCAGTCCAAGTGCATGACATGCGAGGGACTTTATTTTGCCGGAAGCAGCATACATCCGGGTGCCGGGGTGCCGATCGCCATCCAAAGCGGCAAGATCTGTGCGGAGGAATTGCGCCGCGATGTCCGGGAGGATGCGTTTGCATAACGATCGCTCTTGCCGACAACACCACCTATGCGCGACGTTCCGTGAGGGCTTGGCGCCGGCGTATCGGGAGGCGGAGCGCATTATGCGCGACCGCGCTTCCAGTTTTTATCAAGCGTTTCGGGTGATGTCCGAAGCGGATTTTATGGACATTGCTGCCGTGTATGCCTTCTGTCGTCACGCCGACGACGTCGTGGACGATGCCGCGATGGATCCGGATGCGGTGCGGGAGCGTCTCTCCGAGCTCGAGAGCGATCTCGACCGACTCGGAAGCGGGCTCGAGTCAGTGACTTCGCTCGCTCTGCCGTGGTGGCCTGCGTTTTGCGATACGGTGAGACGCCGCGGCGTGCCCAAGGATGCGCTGATCTTACAGATCGATGGACAGCGCAGCGATCTTGACTTTCGGGACTGCCGTCTCGGTTCGGATTTGATCGAGTACGCGCGCCTGGTCGCGGGATCGGTCGGACGGATGCTCGCACCCATGGTCGGCGCCTGCTCGGCTGCGAGTCGATTGCGGGCTGTGGAGTCGTCACGGGCTGCGGAGTCGTCGCAGGATGCCGTATCTTCCTCGGACGACGATTTCGAGCTCATCTGCGAGCGTCTCGGCATCGCGATGCAGATCACCAACATCCTCCGCGATGTCGGGGAAGACCTGCGCTTGCGTGATCGGCTTTACCTGCCGCTCGAAACGCTCGCCGTGCATGGAGTGACGCGGGAGGAACTCGTCGTGCTTGCGCGGTCGGAATCCGCTCCTGAGGTTCGTTCTGCCGTGCGCTCGCTTTGGGAGGATTTGGCGGGGCTGGCGGAAGCGTATTATGACTCGGTCTTTCGCCATGCCGATCGCTTTCATCCCGATGCGCGGGTGCCGGTGGTGGCGGCGGGGGTGTATTATCGGGCGATTTTGGATGCCGTCCGCAGAAACGCATACAATTGTTATACGCAGCGCTGTTTTGTCGACGATGGGGAAAAAGCTGCGCTGATGC
>JAUMWO010000073.1 GCA_030529605.1 Bacillota bacterium
TAGCATTTTTGATGACGGAATACGTGATTTGAGCTGTTTGAGAAGCATTGTCCGGATTGAGGACATATTCCATCGCCGCGACCCAGTCGTCCGCTACAACCTCGGCCACTTCTTCGCCTTTGAAGTTGACCCATTGGACGCCCGGACGGATCTTGAAAGTCCATACCAGTCCGTCTTCCGAAGACGACCAGCTTTCCGCCAGTGCCGGCTGGATCACGCCGTATTTGTCGTAATCGATCAGCGAGTCGACAAGGTTACAAGCGAGAGCAAATTCGTTGGTGGATGCGGTCTGGAGATAGTTGATGGTGGTGACTTCACCCGAATAGATCGAGTTGATAACCTGTTCTTTCTTTGGTTCCGGAGCCGATGTTGACGGAGCGGTCGTTCCGCCGTTGTTCGCCGCGCCGCTCGTTGTTGCCGGCTCCGTTGCGTTGCCGCCTCCCCCGCAGGAAACGAGAGATACAAGCATTGCGAGTGCTAGGATCAACGATAACAGTTTTCTCATAAGTCCCCCTGTACTTAAATTTTGGATGCGGAAAAGGGTCCGCTTCCGGTCTTGCCGAAATGAATACGCAAACTTTGTGCCAAGCGCCACAAACCGTGGGGGCTTTTTCGCTACATACTGGAAATCCGTCGTTTGCGGGTTTCAATGCCTTTTTGCGATACGGGGACCGGATAGGAACCGATCCAAACATAAGAAAAAGTCCCGAAACAGGGACTGGTATTCCTGTTTTCGGGACTGGCTTCATCCGGTATTGGCATCGAACAGACGCTGCCGGGGCCGTTACTGCGACAGTTCGATGCCGAGGCGTTTGATCCGATCGTAAAAATTCGTCTTGGATAAATTGAGTTGCTTCATCGCCGCTTTGGAGTCGTAATGACACCGAGCAAGGGTTGCTTCGATGTACTCCTTTTCCTGTTTTTGCAGGTAGGCTTTGAGACCGGTGCTTTCCGCGATGTGAGGTTGCGTGCGCGGCAGGTTCAGATCGGTGGCGCGGATCCATGCGTCGTCCGACATATTGTAAGCGAGCTCCAGGACATTTTCGAGTTCCCGGATATTGCCCGGCCACGGATAGTTCATCAGGAGCTCAAAGGCTTCTCCGGAGAGGACTTTGCGATGTCCGCCCACCTCGCCGGCGATCCGGATCAGGATGGTGTCGATGAATTTGTAGAGATCGTTTTTGCGCTCACGGAGGGGCGGAAGCTTGATCGGGAAACTGCTGATACGATAATAGAGGTCTTCTCGAAACCGCTTCGCTTCCATTTCCGTCAGAAGATCCTTGTTGGTCGCCGAGATGATGCGCACGTCGACTTGGGTCGGAGAGGTGGCGCCGACTTTGTAGAACTCCTTGTTTTGAAGCACATGCAGGAGCTTGACCTGCATATCCGGCGGCAGTTCGCCGATCTCGTCCAGGAACAGGGTGCCCCCATTCGCGAGTTCAAAGAAGCCCTTTTTGCCGCCTTTTTCCGCGCCGGTGAAGGCCCCCTTTTCGTAGCCGAACAGCTCCGATTCAAAAAGAGATTGAGGAATGGCGGTACAGTTGACGGCGATGAAGGGACTCCTGTTGTCCGGATTGGCTAAGCTGTGGATTTCGCGTGCGATAAAGGTCTTGCCCGTTCCGCTTTCCCCCGTAATGAGGACGGTGCTACGGATGCGTGCGGCTTTCTCGACGAGATATTTGACGCGCTGCATCGCATCGCTAAATCCAATGAGCTGTTCAAAGGATTTGGTCGATTCCTCGAGCGTGACGATCAGTCGATTGCGCTCCTCGATCAGGGCTTCGACATTGGAAAGGTCAAAGAGTTTGAGCATGAGCAAATCGCTGCTGCGAAGCGGGATCAACGAGCAGAGTGTCGGGCGCTTATGAATTTCAAAATATCGGTTTTGAAAGAAGTCCGATCGACCTTCCCGGCATGCTTCAATGTTGTCGATCAGGGTGGAATTGTCAAAGAGTTCGTGGATCGGCATGCCGACGACTTCGACGGTCTCGTCCCGGCTTCCTTTTGAGAGGAAGGGGCTGCCGTTCAACAGTTGGGCGATGTTTTCCCCGCGGATGCCGAAGCCCTTGGATTGATAAAATTTGAGATCCCCCGTCTCGCCCGAAAGGACCACCATGTGGCCCACTCCGAGGGAATAACGCATTTTATAGCTCTGCGAATCGACGACGATTTCGAGCGCCTTTTTGGAGCAATCGATCTCGATCTCGATCGTATGGTCGTCATAATGCGCCTGCAGGCGGTGCAGATGGCTTTCGAGCGTGCTTCTCCAGTTTTTGAGGATCCCGGTCCCGGGAGCGCCCCCGAGTCTGCCGATCGCTGCGACCACGTCGCCCGCGGTGAGGTCCGGGCTTTTGATCCCGATCTTGGCCAAATCGGCGGCCTGCAGGTCGCCGTCATCGTATCCGAGACGCGAATCCGCGATGATCACCAGATCCCCCGGCGCGATCGTGCCGGCAGGATGAGGCAGAGCATCCGGAAGCAAAACTCCGGTGATTTCTTTGGCGCGCCGGTTGTAAGCCGAGACCACGCCGTTTCGATCGATGAGAATCAACCCTTCTTCGATGCAGTCGATGATTTCGTTCAGCATATCCCTTCTCCCTATGGAACATTATAACACTTGGCTCACACAAATCTCGGCACGATTTTTGCTTTTTAATCGGAGTGAAATTCAAACGATTCAAATGTGAACTGCGCAAGCTGCATTCCAAAGGAGGAACCATGCTCGAATCAAAAATCCTTAAGCCAAAGCGTTTGAAAACCGGTGATCGCGTCGCCGTCATTGCGCCGTCTTCCTGTGCTCTGTTGGAGTCGGTGGAAGAAGCCAAAAAGCGGATTGAAGCGCTCGGCTTTGAAGTCATCCTATACCCTTCGACCAAAGCGCATCATGGGCATCTCGCCGGCGATGCGACCGTGCGCGTCCAAGACATCCACGATGCTTTTTCGGATTCGAGCATCGACGGCATCATCTGTTTGAAGGGCGGCTCCGGATCGAGTCGGCTATTGGACAAGATCGATTATTCGATCATTCGAAGCAATCCCAAAGTCTTTGTCGGATACAGCGATGTCACGGGACTTCATTCCGCGTTTTTCCGTCAAACGGGACTCGTGACCTTCCACGGACCGATGGGCATCTCTTCGACGCTGACCAATGACGAATACTCCTCCCGCGGTCTGCTCGAAGCGATCTGCGGGAGCGCGCCGCTCGACATCGCCAATCCTGCCGATCAGCCGATCGTATCCCTCGTGCCGGGAGAAGCCGAAGGCATCGTCGTCGGAGGCAATCTCAGCCTCTTGATCTCGACGCTCGGCAGCCCTTATGAGATCGATACCGCCGGAAAATTGCTTTTGATCGAAGACGTGGACGAGCCTCTCTATGTGGTGGACCGGATGCTGTCGGCACTGCGTCTCGCCGGAAAATTCAAAGACGCCGCAGGCATCGTGCTCGGCACCTTTACCAACTGCAAAGCGGAGGAACGTCCGCAGGGCAACGACCTGCCGCTTGAGACGATTTTCCGTGAGGTGCTCTACGATTTTGGAAAACCGATCATCAATAATGTATACTTTGGGCACAACCGCCCGATCGTCACGCTCCCACTGGGGATCCGAGCCAAGATGATTTCTTCCGAGAAGGGTTGCAAGTTGACCTGCTTGGAGTCTGCGACGATCGAGTAGTGGAGGTTTCCATGGTTTCCAAAACGGATTTTATCGCTCCCAAGCTCATCATCGACTTTGAGGACCTGCGACACAATGTCGCAGTCTTGCGCGATCAAATCGCCGAGCAGAATCCGGAGTTTATGGCGGTCGTCAAAGCCAATGCGTACGGAATGGGATTGGTCGGATTTGTCGGAGCGCTGATGCAAAACTGGATCCGTGAGTTTGCGGTCGCTACTTTGTGGGAAGCGCAGCAACTCCGCGAGACCTATCCCGACATCTCCCTCCTCGTGCTCGGTGCGGTACCGCCTGCACTCGTGCCTCTGGCAGTCGATCTGCGCTCTGCTCTGACGATCACGAGTCTGGATACATGGCGCGAGGTCGAGCGTGTCGCAGCGGAGAAGGGGGTGAAGCACCCGATTCATGTCAAGGTCAATACGGGGCTGAATCGTCTCGGATTTCCTCTTTCCCAAGCGGAGGCGGTCAAACGGTTCCTCGAGACCGAGGTCGCTCATTCGGACGTCATCGGCGTGTACACCCATCTCGCACTCTCGACGCGGGAAGAGGACGACGAACAGGTCCTCCGCTTTCGATCCTTTTTGGAACAGACGGGGCTGGATCGGCGCGACGGCGTGCGGCGGCATGTCTGTGACAGCATCGCCGCGATCGACTATCCGGAATACCGCTTTGATATGGTACGCATCGGTGCGGCATTGCTCGGGGTCAAGTCGTATCGGTACCCGGATCTCCCGACCCGCCTGATCGCGCGTCTGACTTCGATCATCACCCACATCAATGAGTTGGAAGTCGGCGCCGGCGTCAGCTACGACTACACCTTCCGCGCGGAGCGTCCGTCCCGCATCGCGGCAGTGCAGATCGGGTATGCGGATGGGCTTCCGCGGAGCCTTTCCAACCGGGGCTTTGTCGAAGTCGAAGGGAAGCGAGCGCCGATCGTCGGCATCATGTGTATGGATCAGATTATGATCGACGTCACGGATTGTCCCGAAGCTCGGGTCGGCTCGGTCGTCACTCTGTTCGGCAGAGAGGGAGCGGCTCCGACATTAGAAGAAATTGCCGAATGGGCGGACACCAATCGAAATGAAATTTTTGCTCGCATCGGAGAGAGGGTGCAGCGTGAATGGAGGTAATATGATAACGATTGATTCTGGGGTGATCTGCATCGACGGGGTTTCGGTCACCAAGCTTGCCGAACAATTCGGCACTCCGCTCTATATTTACTCGGAAGAGGAAATCTTAAAGCGGATCCGCAAACTCAAGTCCTCCTTCACGGAAAAGTACGAGAACACGCATATTGCGTATGCGTGCAAAGCTTTCTCGACCTTGTACATCGTCGACATCATGCACCGCGAAGGGCTGTGGCTCGACGTCGTCAGCGGCGGGGAGCTGTATACGGCACTCAAGGCGGGGTTCCCGGCGGATCGGATCGAGTTCAACGGCAACAACAAATCGTTGGAAGAGCTCGAATACGCGCTTGAGAGCGGCGTTTCCAAGATCATCGTCGACAGCTTGGATGAAATGAAGGAGCTGGAGATCCTCGCCAAGGAGCGTTCCAAGAAACCGGGCGTATTGATTCGCATCAATCCGGAAGTTTTGATCGACACGCACCATTATATTGTGACCGGAGGGAAGGATTCGAAATTCGGTGTGACGACGGATCCCGAATCCTTGTTCCCGGCGGTCGATCTGGCTGTACATTCTCCGCATCTTCATTTCCTCGGATATCATTTCCATTTGGGCTCGCAGCTCAAATCCAACGAATCTCATATGAATGCGCTCAAGGGGCTGTTTGCGATGCTCGACCGCGTTTTCGCGCACAACGGTGCATTTCCGGAAGAGATCAACATCGGCGGAGGGTTCGGGGTCCGTTATATCCCGACCGATGCCGAAGTCGATGTCGACAGTTTTCTGCGTCCGGTGATGGAAGGGATCGAAACGTATTTCCGTAAGCATCGCCATCCGCGTCCGCACATCGCGATTGAGCCGGGGCGCTATATCGTAGCGGAAGCGGGCTATCAGCTCTACACGGTCGGTATGACGAAGACGCTGCCGTCCGGCAAACGTTTTGTGTCGATCGACGGGGGGATGACGGACAACATTCGCCCGGGGCTCTACGGTGCGAGCTACTATGGAATCGTAGCCAACAAGGCGGATCATCCTAAGAATGTGAAGGTCGACATCAGCGGGAAATGCTGCGAATCGACGGATATCCTGATCAAGGATCTCGATGCGGCGCCGGCGGAACGCGGCGATCTCTTTTTGGTCCTCTCCACCGGAGCCTATGGGTACTCGATGGCGAGCAATTACAACAAATTGCGCATTCCTGCCGTCGTCGTGATTCGGGACGGAGAGCCGCATGTGATCGTCGAGCGCCAATCCTATATGGATCTGATCGCAAGGGAGCGTCAGCTCGCACCACACCGCAAGGAGGCTTAGATGGAACCGTTTCCGCAACTCAGAAGCCGGATCTTGGAGGCGCTGGAAGAAATCGTTTCGATTCGGCGCGAGATCCACATGGATCCGGAGCTCAGCGAAGAAGAATATCATACGCAGGAGCGGATTCGCGCCTATTTGAATCGCTATGGGATCCCCAACGAAGTCAGCGGCAAGACCGGGGTCTATGCATGGATCCATGGAGAGAAGCAGACGAGCGCGCCCAAGCGGACGGTCGCGATCCGTGCGGACATCGATGCGCTTCCGATCGAGGAAGAGACCGGTCTTCCGTTTGCATCCAAGAAATGCGGCGTGATGCATGCCTGCGGTCACGATGTGCACACCTCGATTTTGCTCGGTGTCTCACGGATGCTTTATGAAATGCGCAGTGAATTCAGCGGGATGATCAAATTGTTCTTTGAGCCGGCGGAGGAGACCGTCGGCGGAGCACAATTTATGATTCGCGAAGGGGTGATGGAGAATCCTCCGGTCGATGCGATCATCGGGCTGCATGTTTTTCCTCGGCTTCCGGCGGGCACCATCGAGCTCACTTACGGCAAGATGAATGCGTCCACCGATACGATCCACATCCGTGTCGAGGGCGTCGCCGGACATGGTGCCTATCCGCACGACGCGCAGGACGCGGTCGTCGCGGCAGGACATATCGTCTGCGCTCTGCAGAGCGTCGTATCGCGCAACATCGATCCCGTCGAATCCGTCGTCGTGACGATCGGGGAGATCCACGGCGGGACCAAGGGCAATATCATCGCGGACGAAGTGACGATGCGAGGCACCTTACGCACTTTGGATCCGGCTTCGCGCATGCTCGCCAAACAGCGGATCCGAACCTTGGTCGAGTCGACCGCGCAGGCGCTTGGCGTCAAGGGATTTGTCACCTTCGACGAGGGTTACCCGCCGCTGGACAATGACAATTGGGTCGTCAAAGAATTGGAAGCGGTTGCACGAGAGACCTTTGGAGACGCACAGGTCGTCGTCGCGAAAAAGCCGAGCCTCGGGGCGGAAAGTTTTGCATTCTTCCTCGAGAAGGCGCAGGGGGCGTTCTACAATCTCGGCTGCGGCAACGTCGATCTGGGCTTCGTTTACAAAGGGCATCATCCGAAATTTGCCGTCGATGAATCCTGCATTCCGGTCGGCATCGAGATGCAGGTGCGAAGCGCCCTTCGCCTTTTGGAGACGGAAACGCGATAAGCAACTGTGTCATCCTTGTTTTCAAGCAGAGCCCCTGCGCGCAAGCAAAGGGGCTTTTTTGTATCAAACAGGCGATCTTGTTGGAATTTTTTACAATAAGAGTTATAATAATTACAATCCGTACTAAAATAAAAAGGAGGTCCCAATGAAACGAATCGTCGTCCTGGCTTTGATAGCCTTACTCCTGTCGTCTCTGGCATTTGCTTCATTTGCCGAGGATTCGACAGCGCTCTATGAACTTGTTGGCGAAAAATTAAAACATGTCGGTATTATCACGGGAGATACCTCCGGAAATCTCAAGGTTGCCGGTACTGTCACGCGTGAACAGGCAATCGTTATTCTGCTTCGGATGATGGGCAAACGTGCCGAAGCCGAAGCATATCCCAAACAACAGGTGTTTACGGATGTCCCGAGCACACACTGGGCGGCATCCTACATCGCATACGCAAAGAACGCAGGGCTGACCAATGGTGTCGGCAACAACCGATTCGGTCTGGGCAACTCCGTGACCGGGATCCAAATGGCTTCGTTCATGCTCCGTGCGCTCGGATACCAAGCGACTTGGGGCGTCGACGACATCATGAAAATGGCCGCCGATCAAGGCTTGATGCATGAAGTCAATGTGCAAGCAAAGGATGTCATGATCCGCGGAAAAACCTTCGTGATGATGCGCAATACCCTGCGCAGTAAAGCAAAAGGCAGCGAAGAAATCTACGCCAAAACAATCGGCATCACGGAGGAATATTTCCTAGTCGATTCCAAGCCGGTCGGTCCGCAGGACCCGGTATCTCCGTCGACTCCGAAACCGACGACTCCGGCGCTCAAGCCGGTCAAGATCACCAAACAGGTGCCGATCCCGGTGCGAACCTCGACCTACAATTACGAAGAACTGTCCGTGTACTTCAACATTCCGATTGCGACGCCGAAGCCTGAAAACTTCAAGGTGACGGTCGAAGA
>JAUMWO010000074.1 GCA_030529605.1 Bacillota bacterium
CTTGCCGAGAAAGATCACCGCGACACGAATCACCGGGATCGGGATCTCACCCTCTCGGAAACTCGTAAAGGAAGTCAACAAAATCCAAGCAAACACGACGCCGCTCGCCCCGCTCAGCATCGTGTGCGGGAAAAACAGGTTGTTCGCGATGCCCGAAACCAAGGCGACACACAAGATCACCTCGATCATCTTGCGCTTGCCGTACTTGTCTTCGAGCATCGGTCCCAAGAGCAACAAGAAGGAAGCGTTGCCGATGAAATGCTCCCAACCGCTATGCCCCGCCACATGCGTAAACAGACGAAGATAGGTCAGCGGATCGACCCAAGAAGACCGATAGGTGGAAAAGAGCAATTTCGTACTCGCTCCGTTCGTCAAAATTCCCAGAATGGTTGCAATAAGGCAAATCACCAGATAACACAACACAACAGGGGAATTCCAAGTTATCTTTTTCATCCGCACATCCTCAAATATCCGTCAAATCAATTCAAAGCCTTACCACTCCATCAAATTTTGTGAGCGAGTCTTCACTAAAATGATGACTGATCATGATCAGTCCGAAATCTTGTTGAGTAAGCAACATACTCTCGATGTCCTTAGCATTTTCTTCATCCAGCTGCGACGTAGTCTCATCGACGATGACAAATCTCGATTGATTTACAAGCGCTCGAGCGAGAGCAACTCTTTGACGCTCGCCTCCCGAGATATTCTTTCCACCCTCGTTAATATAGGTATCAAGGCCGCCGCTAAGAGAATTAATAAAATCCGTGAGCTTGACTTTATCAATAATTTCAAGCAATTTGTTTTCGTCAAAATCCTTCCACAGCGTGATATTGTCCCTCAGTGTGCCCTTAAACAAAAATACATTTTGGTCGATATACGATACTTGGTCGTAAAGAGACGACTTTTCGACGGCTTCCAAATTTTCGCTGTTTACAATTACTTTGCCTTCCGTCGGTCTTGCAAGTCCGAGAAGCAGGCGGAGCAAGGTGGTCTTGCCGCTACCCGACTCACCGGTTATGGCATATTTATTTGGAAACTGAAATTCATAGTTGAATTGCGTAAACAGTGTTTTTTCATCAAAAGCCATTGAAACATCTTCGAGTGCAAAGCGATTAAGCGTTTTTAGTTCAATACGTTTTTCGTGTCGTTCTTCTGAGATTTCAAATTTCTCGTAAATCTTTTTCGCCGATTTGAATTTTACAATATCATTGATCAGAGTTCCGACAGAGTTGAATAAGACACCCGAAAGACTCGCCGTTGCAAAAGCCGCTCCGAGCGGAGCTCTTCCAGCAACGGAAAGAAATACAGTGACAATAGTAAGTCCAATCTGCGCTACCAGCGATACGAGTATCGATACCCCTTCTACATACGCACTGACACGATTAAGATGCAATCGTTCTTTTTCTTTTTCGACGGATGCATTCTCAAGACTCTGCTTAAAAATATTCAGTTTATTAGCGATGTACAATACATTGAAACCACCGATCGACTCTCTTACCTCTTCGGTGTAATGTTCGTCCGCCATAGTGACTCTTTTCTGCGCATTCTCCATTTGGCGACCGAATAGCTGCGGTACGATGATGGAGAGAAACAGAAAGCCCAGTGCGACAAAACCGAGGTAGGCATTGAGATAGGTGAGGGCAACAAATGCAGCGATGACGAGCGCACTGTTTTGTATCACATTGATAAATCCCACCATCGAAGAATTCATAATATTGTCGACATCATTCGTGTACCAAGATATGTAGTTACCGGAATTTTTGTTGTCGAAATTTTCGTATGGTGAAGAAATGATTTTTTGTGTAATCTCACGTCGAAGGTCATTGCTCATACCAAAGCGATATCTTGCAATCGCGCGATTGCTCAAAACATTGAGAACGATGGTGCCCAGAAACGCGGAACATATCAAAAGAGTTGTCTTCAAGAGTTCGGATAATCGTTCGTCGATCGGTATTTGATTTTCTATCACATCGAAAAGCTTGGAAAGCATCAACGACGAATACGACATTGATACCGAAAATGCAATACCCAGAAAAATCGCTGTAAACGCGATACCAAGGTGCTTTTTAAAAGCGCTCTTAAAGATTTTATGCATTTTCGACCTCCTTTAGATTTACAAAAGGGAAAATTGGTTTAAATTCTTTTCGCTCAAACATTTCAGTTACAACCGCGGTTCCGAGATTTCCAAATAAATATCCATTGTGATCCATACTTGAACTGCTTTCCAAAAAGCTATGATTGGCATGCTGACTGGTAATATCACAATAAAACCAGGTAGCATCTCGTAAATATTTTTCGTCCTTAAAGTAGTCATAGCCCATTAAGAATACATACAACAGCCCTGCAGAGCCATAGTAAAAAGAAGGGGACAACGAATAAACACCGACATACTTATTCAATAGATCTCCGATAAACTTATCATATTTCCTTGTCCGACAAATTTTCATATACTCAAAAATCACGGATAAGACGCCGAGAACTCCATTCTTAAGGTATGGTGAAGGCAAGTACTGATCCGAATCCAACGTGATCCAATTAGATTTCGATAGCCTTATGTAAGCGACGCATTCCGACAACCATTTCTTTGCTTTTTCGAGGTATAACTTGTTTTTGGAGATCTTATAGAAATACAGCAAAAAAAGTGATAAGCCTGCCATTCCGTTGTCTAAATTAAACTCTTTGATATGCTCAACAGAGCAGACTCTATCGGCAATTTGCGCAATCGCCTTAAAGACCTTGGAATTACCACTATTTAAATAGTAGTGAATCAGTCCGATTCCGCATCCTGCCAGTCCGGTTTCAAGCGAAAGATCCTCTGTATTCAGATCCAATTTCTCAATACACAGCTCAACTAGTGTGTCGTCAAAGTAACCAAGCTCGGAGGCTAAATACATTTGCCCACCGAGTCCATAATGCAAGCTGATGCAACGAAATTCATATTGTTTGAAATGTTCTTCAACTTCATCATAAGTTACCGTCTGCCCCAGGTACTTCTTGCTTAATAAAACTCCGCCAAGTCCCTCTGCTACAGAAAAACGGTCCACATTAATATGTAATGATTGTTTCATCCTCTCGACAGAGTAGTTGCATATTCTTTTGTAGTCCAAGTCGGCGCAGAATTCTAACGGCATGTTAGGATTTTCAACAACGAAATCCCTCAACTTGCATTTCAGTTCTTCAAGAAGCATCGGTATATGTTCCAGCTTGTCGGTATTACGCACTTTTTTAATCGTCTTTGATACTTCGTTGATGATCGGGTATCTTTCTACTACTGATTTTAACAACAAATCAACGTCATAGTCCTTAAACAAAGCATTTTTCTTCATGATACCGTATAATAATAGCGAAGAAATTGCATAAATCTGATTTTCTTCAGGGAGATTTGTTTCGTTTCCAAACCCGACGGTATAAGTGAAAAGAGAGTTGCTTTTCTCACCGAAAACAATATTTTCAAGGTCTAAAACATGTATCTTATCATCATCAATTAGGAAGTTATCCGGGGCAATATCACAAAGCAAATATCCGTCGGCTTTTAACAAAAGCACACAGTGTAAATACTCTGAAACAACATCGACTAAATGTAGCAAGTACTCCTTTACTTGATATGGATCCGGGAAAAGAGGAAGAGGGTTATTGGTTGCACACCATTCCTCAAAATTGCTCCCTTGTTCTTTTTTTAATACCAAATAGTAGTTCTCCCAATCGTAAAATTCTGATATAATTTCCGGGATAAATTCATACTTTGCCAGCATAGCGAGATGGTCGCGTTCCCTTTTGATAAGAACACTTGAATCGAGAGTGTCCGTGATTAGTCCGGTATGTGGGTACACCTCCTTTATAATGACATTCAGATTGGAACTGAGATGAACGGCATCGTATACCCCCCCAATCGGAGAAAATTTAATTACCGATTTTACTTTGAATCGCTTGAGTAATACCTCACTTTTTGATATGTCGTCATCATCGCCCAGCGGGTTTTCGATGCCGGGAGGCAAAAAGAATATCGGCTTCGAAGTGTCGTTGATCAAATTTCCATAACCATCATGAATCATTCGAACGACTTGTCCTTTCCTGTTGTAGTGGCTCGATTGTCGATTGGAGCCATACCGATAATAAAGACATTTTGCATCGCGGAAACGCCGATCCGTCAAAACATACGGACCGTCGTACTGTTGTAAAATCGAGTACAATTCCTCGAGAAGGCTGACAAACTCATCGACATCAGCAGGATAAGCTACAATAAATTTTCCGTTTGCAAACCGATCCCCCCGCTTCGAAGAGTTATTCGCGTATATTTCAATATCTTTGACAATTTTGAAGCTGCAATTTCTACGGATTAAAACAGGGAGAACGAGATTTGTGATCTCTTTATGGTTGCTTAAATTGCACGAAATATGAATCTTCCACCCTTCATCCGGGAAATCATTCATAATAAAGCTGATATAATTCTCACCTTCAATAATATCCCGAAAATCTTTTGAGTACAAAGAGAAGATATCAAGACCAGTAAAAATCCCGACATCTTCTCTATTTGTATAAGTCATAATCTCTCCTCACCGATTCAACGTACTTTGACTTGAATTAGTTCTTTTAACTATTTCTTCGTGCTACCACCATTTCCACAGCAAATGCTAATCAAACTGGACCAGAAAGGTTTCTTTTCATCTGCTGACGACATTGTTTGCAGTTCCAAGATTGTCATTTTGACCTCCTCACTCTTTGTTCTATAAAACAAACTCCGACTTAATGATAACAACAATCATTCAACCCGAGGAGAAACTGTGACGAAACAGCGATACTTTCGAAGTATCTTCTTCGCCTATCTTACAAACGAAGTCTTTTCGAAAGTGCAGGTCATATTTGAGATCGAGAGTTGTCTGACTGCTATTTTTGTCGTTTGTTTGTTCTGATATAGAGAATAACGAATTTTAATTTCCTTGTCAACTGTTCATATGGACATTCTGTTGATTTTTATTTTCATCGATCCGCGACTAAATCATCAAATCATTCAAAAACAAGCCGCGCCACAGCGATCCGCCGTGGCGCGGCTTGTTTTGATTTAAACTAAGCTTTTTCGACAAGAACGCTGGTTCCCATACCGCCGCCGATGCAGAGCGTCGCGAGGCCTTTCTTGGCATCGCGCTTTTGCATCTCGTGCAGCAGGGTGACGAGGATTCGCGCCCCGCTCGCTCCGACCGGATGACCCAGCGCGATCGCGCCCCCGTTGACATTGACGATCTCCGGATTGAGCTTGAGGTCGCGAACAACAGCAAGTGACTGGGCCGCAAACGCCTCATTCGCCTCGATCAGATCGAGATCTTCGATCGCCCAGCCCGCCATCGAGAGCGCTTTCTTCGTCGCCGGAACCGGACCATATCCCATGATCGACGGATCGACACCCGCGGTCGCGAAACCTTTGATCACCGCCAGCGGTTTCACGCCGAGCTCTTTTGCTTTCTCTTCGGACATAATGACCAGCATCGCCGCACCGTCGTTGATGCCGCTCGCATTGCCTGCGGTCACGGTGCCGTCCTTCTTGAATGCCGGTTTGAGTTTCGCCACCGCTTCGAGCGTGGTGCCCGGCTTGATGTACTCGTCTTTGTCCACGACGACTTCGCCCTTGCGCGTCTTCACCGTCACCGGAACGATCTCCGCTTCAAACTTGCCCGCTTTTTGCGCCGCTTCCGCACGGTTCTGACTCGTCACCGCAAACGCATCCTGTTCCTCGCGTGTGAGTTTCCACTGCTCCGCGATGTTCTCCGCCGTGATCCCCATATGGTAATTGTGGAACGCATCGGTGAGCGCGTCTTTGATCATCGTGTCCACCATGCTGATGTCGCCCATCCGTGCACCGAACCGGGTCGCGTTCGACACATATGGCGAATTCGACATCGACTCCGTACCGCCTGCGAGCACGACATCCGCGCCGCCCGACGCGATCACTTGCGCTGCAAGGCTCACGGAGCGCAGTCCCGAGCCGCAGATGATGTTGATCGTCATCGCCGGCACTTCAACCGGGATACCGGCCTTGACGGACACCTGACGCGCCACGCCCTGACCCAGACCTGCGCTGAGCACATTCCCGATGTAGACATCTTCGATCTGCTCCGGCTGAATGCCCGCGCGCTCGATCGCCGCTTTCGCAGCCACGACGCCGAGGTCCACCGCCGAAACGCTTCCGAACGCTCCGCCAAAACTTCCGATCGGCGTACGCACCGCCGAAGCAATCACCACATTCCGCATCTCACACCTCCACTACAGACGCAGTCCGCCGTTGACGGACAGGTTGTGACCGGTGACGAACGACGACTCGTCGCTCGCGAGGAACAGAGCGGCATACGCGATTTCGATCGGCTCACCGAGGCGACCGAGCATCGTCTTCTCACGGATCGGATCCAGCACCTTGTCCGGAACCGTCTTCATCATATCCGTGTTGATGAATCCCGGCGCGATCGAGTTGACGCGAACCGCCGCACCTTTACGCGAGAACTCCTTCGCCCAAGTCTTCGCCATCCCGATAACGCCCGCCTTCGTCGCAGCGTAGTTGGATTGACCGACATTGCCGTACTCGCCGACCACCGACGAGATGTTGATGATGCTGCCCTTGCCTTGCTCCATCATATGCGGCGCGATGAATTGCGTCATGTTGAATACGCCCTTGAGGTTGATATTGATGACCGTATCCCACATGTCTTCGGTCATCTTGTTGATGAGCGCGTCCCGAGTGACGCCCGCATTGTTGACCAGGATGTCGATGCGTCCGAATTTTTCGAGGATTTCCGGGACAAATGCCTCGATCGCAGCGCGGTCGGTTACATTCACCGGATATCCGTAGACATTGTCATATGGATATTCCACTTTCCGTGTCGATACCGCGATGACGGTAGCGCCTTCTTTGGAGAACAGTTCGACGATCGATCGTCCGATGCCTTGCGAGCCGCCGGTGACGACAGCCACTTTCCCTTGTAATCTCATGTTTCCTCCTGTGAATGATATCGTTTAGGCGATGGAATCGCCGAGTAATGCCTCGTCCATATGCAGATACACCGGGCAGTGATCCGATCCCATAATATGCGCATCGATGCCCGCATCCCGCATGAGCGGCACGAGAGCGTCCGAAGCCATAAAATAGTCAATTCTCCACCCTGCGTTGTTTTGGCGCGCCTTACCGAAGTAAGACCACCATGTATAAGCCCCGGTGACATCGGGATAAAAATGGCGGAATGTATCCACGAAGCCCGCATCCACCAGCTTTTGCATCTTGTCCCTCTCCTCGATCGTAAACCCCGCCGATCGCTGGTTCGTCTTTGGATTTTTGAGATCGATCTCCTTGTGCGCGACATTGAGATCCCCGCAAAAAATCACCGGCTTTTTGGTCTCAAGCCCCTTGAGATAGCTGCGGAACGCATCTTCCCACACCATACGGTAATCGAGACGTTCCAGCTCCGACTTGGAGTTCGGCGTATAGACCGTCACCAGATAAAAGCGCGGATACTCGAGCGTGATGACGCGCCCTTCCTGATCATGCTCCTCGATGCCGATGCCTCGGGTGACCGACAGCGGCTCATGCTTGGTAAAAATCGCCGTACCGGAGTATCCCTTGCGCACCGCTTCGTTCCAAAACTGGTGGTATCCCGGGAGTTCGAGTTCGACCTGCCCCGCTTGACATTTCGTCTCCTGCAGGCAAAAAAAGTCCGCGTCCTGCGCCAAAAAATAGTCCATAAAGCCCTTTTTCAACGCGGCGCGGATTCCATTCACATTCCAATTGATCAGTTTCAGCATGCCATCTCCTCATATAAAATCCGGGATGCCGTTATCCAGAAAAACTTCACCACACCTCAACAGGTGGGTGGACGCTTCCGAGCCTTTGCGTTCCGCAACGAGGCGGCATCACAGCCACTCGAAAATAAGTTCTCCCTTATCGCAAACAGTGGTAAATTTTCGAGGACAACGCACATCCCAGACACTGACAGTATAGCACGATTCTCTCGGAAACGAAAGAGCGATTGCGCCATAGAACCTCCTCGATGTGTATAGATACAATAGATGTGAGACCAAGTAGATAAAAAAATAGAGAGCATTATC
>JAUMWO010000075.1 GCA_030529605.1 Bacillota bacterium
GCTGTATTATCGCCAGAAGTCCTACTGGTGGAAGATGGCGATCACCAACATCGCGCATTCCGGCAGCTTCTCCGCGGATTACACGATTCAAAAATATGCAGAAGAAATCTGGAAATTGTAGTTTGAGGGACGGCGAGACGAGCGCACCGGGTCGAAACGAGCAGGATCATTGCACGCCATGGCGGAGTGCGCCGTTTACGCTCGGAGCGAGAGTTCGCCCTGAATTCACGGAATTCTCGGTCTTCGCACCGATGCGCGGGCGCATCGAGCTCGCGCTCTACGAGAACGCGCATACCCTCTACCGCACGCTGACGCCGATGACCAAACGCGGCGACGGCGTGTTTTTTGTGCGCATCCCGCGGGATCTGCGCGGCTACTACTACACCTATCTCGTCGACGGCAACACCGAGGTCACCGACCCCTACTCCATCGCTTCGGCACCCAATTCGCGGCGCTCGGCGATCGTCGCTCTCGCGGAGACGGATCCGGAGGGTTGGGACGCACCCGGTGTTCACGATCTGCCGCCGGTCGCACCGACCGATGCACTGATCTATGAGGCGCATCTGCGTGATCTGACGGCGCATCCGAGCGCCGGCTCGGCCCATCCGGGCAAATATCTCGGGCTCGTCACGACTGCCCGCGGCGAGATGGCGGAGGGTACGATCCCGATCCGACATCTCCGATCGCTCGGGGTCACGCATCTGCATTTGCTGCCTCTCGCGGATTTTTTCACCTTGGACGAAACGGTGTCGGATCCGGAGCGCTACAACTGGGGATACGATCCCGAGCTCTTCCATGTGCCGGAAGGAAGCTACGCCGTCGATCTCGTCGATCCGACATCGCGCATCCGCGAACTGAAAACGATGATTCTCGCGCTTCATCGGCATGGCATCCGCGTCGTCCTCGACGTGGTCTACAATCACAGCTACAAATCGTACGATTCGAATCTTCATGTCCTCGCGCCGCATCATTACCACCGGATGAATCACGATGGGAGCTTCTCCAACGGTTCCGGTGTCGGCAACGAAATCGCGACCGAAACCCCGGAGGGACGGCGCTTTGTCTTGGAATCTCTGCTGTACTGGGTGCGCGAATATCGGGTCGACGGGTTCCGCTTCGATCTGATGGCTCTCATGGACCGCGACACGGTCGATGAGGCGGTCCGACTCTTGCGAAGCGAGAAGCCCGACCTCCTCCTCTACGGGGAACCGTGGCTCGGCGGACCGTCCGTCCTGCCGGACTCCTTGCGCACTCTGCGGAGCACGCAGCGAGCCGGGGGGTTCGCGCTGTTCAACGACCGCTTCCGGGACGCGATCCGCGGCGACAACGACGGCGACGGACTCGGCTATGTGCAGGGCAATGTCGCTTGCAAGGCGGCGGTGATGGACGGGATCTGCGGGTCGCCGGATTTTACGGACGCGCCGTCGGAGACGATCAATTATTTCAGCGCGCATGACAATCTGATCTTGCAGGACAAGCTGGCTCGCACCGCAGCCCCAGAACTGGTCGAACCGCTGACGAAGCTGGCGTTCGGCATCCTGCTCACGGCGCAGGGCGTCCCTTTCGTGGCGGCGGGCACGGAGTTCGGGCGCAGCAAGCAGGGCAATGCGAATTCGTACAATGCGCCGCTGTCGGTCAATGCGATCGACTGGGGGCTGCGCGCGCGGCACGCGGGCGTGCTCCGCTATGTGCAGGATCTGGTGTCGCTGAGGGCGACCTACCCGCAGCTGAGACTCCGGAGCGGCGAAGCGATCCGGGAAAGACTGCGATTCGCGGACAGTCCGCCGAGCGTCATCGATTTCTCGGTGCAGAGCGATTCGTCGTGCGACTCACCGTCCGGCTTATCGGGCGACTCAAGGGAAAACTCATGGATCTCGTCAGGTTGCTCTGTGAGCGACACTAGCAGAGAATCCGGGAGCGAGTCGGAGGTACGGGAGAACGCTGTCCATACGGACCGGTCGGCGCGCTCGGAGCAGAGGGAGAAGATCCTTCGCGTCATCATCAATGTCGGGAAGGAGTTCTATCATCCCCGTCTCGAGTATCTCCGTCTCGAGAGAACATCAGGCAAAACGGACTCGAATAGCAGCCGTCGCGAGCGCCTGTATCTGTGTTTCGATGAGAATGGAATCGTCGAACCGCCGGTACCGATCGCAGAAGAGGACTTAGGCGTCCCGCCGGCGTCCATGCGGATCTACGAACAAATTTGAACCCTTGGATTTCAGCACAAAAAATCGACAAATCAGGATTTTCATCCGATTTGTCGATTTCGTTTTATTTCGGGTGGCGGTTCACCTCGGTAAGCATGTAGATGCTGAAGATTTGAACGATTCGTTTGTTGCGCTGATCGACATTCCCATAAAGCACTCGTACTGCGACGCCCGGTTGGAACCGGGTAAAATCATCGTTCCGAAGAACACGCCCGATTTCAATCTCGACGATATCGATGTTCGCTCTCTTCAAATCCCCATAGCAGAATTCGATTTGAACTTTGATGACATCCCCATCATTATCCAATACCTTTCCTTCAAAATATTCGTTTCTGCCCTCTACGGGAGCTATCATTAAAAATAAGAGGATCGCTAATATTGCGAGGAGAATGATTAGAATAACTCCCGTCAGTTTGTAGTCCTTCATGATTCCTCCAAAAAATAAGGATGAAGCCCTGCGATCGCCGGATGACTTACAAATCTAAAAGCCCTCCACTGCCGACGGCAGAGAGGGCTTCGATATTATACCGCGCGAACCTGGTATCCCATCAGACCTTTTGTGATCTGGAACCCTTCCGCAACTTCCTGCATTTCTTTTCCGAACAGGAACTCGATTCCGCCGCGTTCCACGACGACGTCTTCTTCTGTTTTTTCACCTAAACCTAGGCCGTAATTGAGACCCCTTCAACCCATTCCAGCGATGTAGACGCGAATCGATTGCGCTTTGCCTTCCAGCGCTTTCTTGATCTTGTCTACCGTGGCATCATCAATGATCAGTTTCATTAGCCACAACTCGAGCATGAACCGCATGCCGACGGCTGAGCGTTTACGGGTTGCACCGCATATCCGGAACCGACCCATTCGACTTTGATTTCGCCGATGTTGTCGAACATCTCTTTGTCGACGACGAAATTTACGCCATGAATGGTTTCCATGTGGTCTTTCTCGGTTACATTGTCGAGACCCAGTCCGAAGCTAGGACCGGAGCAAGCCATACCTGCGATGAACACACGGATGTTTTGCGGCTTATCCGCTTGCGCTTTGAGAACTTCCGAAATTTTTTCGCAAGTCGCTTCATTCGTTACGATATACATAAATCCTCCTTAACATATGGCTTTCATCCATTGCGAGAGTCATTATACCACAACGAAGCCATAAAACATAGCAAATCACTCGGAATAAAACAAAGAATTCATGAACTCTTTGTGTCGGAACCGTGAATGCGATCAAACATGATCCTCTTCGATGACGAGGAGTTCGTCCCCGAGTTCGATGTCGATCTGCTTGAGCGATTCGACCACCGTCGCATCCCCATGGCGCGGAAGTTCGATCAACGCCACCTCATATCCCATCCCGAGATACCTCAGGATGTTCTGGCGATACCAATCCAGGTAAATGCAAACCCTGGAATTCTGATCCATCTGACGTCCGTAGGAGCAAAAATTCTGCAGATCCTCGATCTCATCGATCTTGCGGATGGAGAGCGCATCGAGCTTCTTTTTCACATCGTCGCCGATCTTGCGATACGCCACCGCCAATACCGTGTACTTCGTGTTCATCCTTTCCTCCCATTTCGCTCTTCGAGCGTTTTTCAACAATCAAATCATGTGATCCGAGCTCAATCTCTCGGCTCGATTGCTGTCTCTGCAGTACGCCTCATGTCGGCAAGGCGTCGGTTCGCCTCGTCCTCGCTTTTTGCCGACACGGAAAAATAGACCTTCAGTTTCGGCTCGGTGCCGGACGGTCGAAAGACCATCCAGGAATCGGCGTCAATGAAGTATTTGACGACGTCCGAAGGAGTAAGTCCGGTCGGATCGACGAGATAATCGATCTTCTTGGTGTACGAAAACTCCGGGTTGCGAGCATCCGCCATGATCCGCTTCATCTGCTCCGCGCCTTCTTTGCCGGCATAATGCTTGGAAATCATGGCCTCGACGGTATATCCGTATTTTTCGTACAGCCGTGCGAGCGCCGCATCGAGATCACCGCCGTAGAAGGTCGTCATTTCGATCGCCATCTGCGTCGCCATCACGGCATCCTTATCCCGCACCTCCGGGCCGAAGAGATAGCCGTAGCTTTCTTCAAAGCCCATAATAAAATGTGCCGGATCGCGCTCGATCTGTTCTCCGATGTATTTGAATCCCGTGAGCGTCTGGATGTAACGCACTCCATAATGCTCTGCGATACGAGCCGCCAGATTGGTAGAGACGATGGTGCTGACCACATAATGGTCCTCCGTCAGCGTCCCCTGTTCTTTTCGAGTCGACAGAATGTATTCGAGGAAGAGGCAGCCGATCTGATTCCCGGTCAGCAGTTTCCCACTCCCGGTCATCAAACCGAGCCGATCGCAATCGGGGTCGGTCGCGATCGCCAGATCCGCCCCACTCATATAGTTACGCGCGACATCGAAGGCTTCGCTCGCTTCAGGGTTGGGAGTGCGAATCGTCGGAAATTCGCCGTCCGGTTGCATTTGCTCTTTGACGGGTATCAAGGATTCGAACCCGGCCTCCTTGAGCAGCCGTGTGATGGCGGGGCCACCGGTTCCATGCAGCGGCGTATACACCGCCCGGATCTTGGAATCCGCAAGCAACGGACGGAGCGAGATCCCTCGCACCATCTCGAAATAATCGTCGTCGAGCGCGGACGGAACCGAAACAATCTTCTGACTGCGTCGCGCCTCGGCAAACGGAAGATGACGAATCGTCGCCGGATCCTGCACGGCGTCCACCTCCGCGGTCAATCGTTCCGCAAGCTCCGGGACGAGCTGGCAACCGTTCTCGTCATAGACCTTGTAGCCATTGTATTCCGGCGGATTGTGGGATGCCGTGATCATTACACCGCCGATTGCGCGTAGCCAGCGCACCGCATAAGAAAGTTGCGGGGTGGTGCGCACATCGTCGAAGAGATAGACGACAAAGCCGTTCGCAGCGAGCACACTCGCCGTTTCTTCGGCGAGTTCACGCGAACATCGACGCGAGTCGTAAGCGATCGCGACACAAGTCTCCCTCTCCACCAGGCGCTGACGAACTTTAAGATAATTCGCAAAGCCCTGGGTAGCACGACGCACCGTATACCGGTTGATCCGATTGCGTCCTGCTCCGATCACACCGCGCATCCCCGCCGTGCCGAACTCCAGATCGCGATAAAAGCGATCCTCGAGCTCTTGTTCGTCTCCCGCGAGTGCAAGCAATTCCTCGCGAAAGGCCGCGTCAAAGTACGGATTGTCGAGCCATTCCTGATATATCATTTTATACGGTTCCATAGTAATCTCCTTTGTATTGTCGGTACACGTCGCGAAGCACGAGGAACAGCTTGATGAGCAGCTGTTCGCGCTCCTGCGGAATCAACACCGAACGAAGCGAGCCGATCGGCACGAAATCCAAAATTCCGGCGCTGGAGGATACCGCCTCCTGCGCTTCCATCATTTCAAAATGCTGTGACAGCGTCTCTTCGAGCGTCCGGAAGCTGTACGTCTTCACGCGCTCGGCTCCTACGCTTGCGGCGACGGATTCGACGAGACGAATCCACATGTCGCGCTTGTCCAAGCTCGTTTCGGCTCCGAGCAGCTCGGAGATCGACTTGACAATGCCGACTTCGTCCGTGTCTTCCGGCAATGCCAGCAAATCCGCGAGGATCCTACAGGCGATCTGCGGAATCGGAACCGAAGAAAACGCATCTACGGGAATCTCGCTGAAATAATACTGCGACCCGTAGAGGCGACCGAAGGTACGCATCGTGTCGAGGTATCCAAGCATGATGTTGTGATCGATGCGGTCGGCATCGACCTCCAAAATCCCCCCGAGATCCTCGGACGGAATGATGTAACGAACCCTCGACTCGAGTTCTTCCGAGATCTTCTTGATGAACCCGATGCCATGGATGCGCACCGCGATGATTTCCCCGGGATAATCCTCGAGCATCCCGATCGGCAAATTATCGTAAAAACCGCCGTCGACCATCCGCGCCCCGTCGATCTCGACCGGCTGTAGCCCGGGGAGATTTGATGAGCCCATCATGTAATCGATCAACCGCCCTTCCGGAATTTCCTCCAAAAAAACCTGCACTCCGCGCGGGATCATGTCTTTCACAGCCAAGGTGGTCAGTCCGAACCGGACCTTTCCTGCCCGCAGCTTTTGTTCGTCGATCAGAGCTTCCAATTTCTCACGGAGCGGCGACGTATCCAGTCCCTTTTGCTTGACGGTATCGACCAGGAAATGCCGCACATCGCGTCGAAATTCCCCGTTCATCAGGTCTTCCAGGACATCCGGATCCCCTTCGATGAAATCGCTGATGTCGCTTCCACGCCACAGCTCTTCGAGCTCTTTGAGCTTTCCGCCGGCGATCGCGGCTCCATTGATCGTGCCGATCGAAGAACCCACGACGACATCAAATTCATATCCGAGCTCATTGAGCGCTTTGACGGCTCCGATTTGAAACGCGCCCTTGGCGCCTCCGCCTTCCAATACCAAACCGACTCGTGGCATAGTCACCTCCTCTTGCTGTGATACATGACCATTATACACCTTCGAGACGGACGAGGGTGCCGACCATCTCTAATCGAGAACCCAATCCAAATCGACCGTCATATCGATGTTGATCCGATTCATATTGAACATGCTCTGATAGAGTCCTTTGAGCAGGCTCGTATCCCCATGCCTCGTGGTAAAGGATAGCTCGATCCCCTGCTCGACCGCGATCGCATCCGAGAGCACATCATGCTCGCCGAGCGGATATGCCATCGCACGGATCTCGAGCTCGAGCGGCGCAACGGCCTGCTCGAAGCGCTTAAAATCCGATTTGAGAAATTCGATGTAATCCGCTTCGGACTCGTCTTCCCATTTCAATAAGCTCACCCGCGCGCGACCGGGTTCCCATTTAGCGGACTGGTGCACATCGAAGCCATGCGTGCCAAATTCGACCAGACCGGAATCCTTCATTTCTTTCATCTGCTCGATGGAATAATGCGGAATGATCGGGGCTCCGGTGTCCTTGTATTCGTCCTTGCCGATGGAAACTCCGATCGGAAAAAAGGCCGCCGAATACCCATACTCCTTGAGCAGCGGATACACGGCCGTGTAATTGCTGAGATAGCCGTCGTCAAATGTCAGAAGCACCGATTTCTCGGGCAACTCGACGCCATGCTTGACGAAGGCTTCGATGTCGGTCATACGCACGACCCGGTATCCCTTTCTCGCGATGGTGTCGAACAGCTCGCGCAGCCTCGCTTCCGTGATCACCGCCGAATTGGTCGCCTCGTCATCGACATGGTGGAGGATCAGGACTTTGATCTTCCGCTCATAATTCGCTTGCACGGGAACCGTCTGTTCCGAGTCCGGTTCCGCGATCGAATACGCACTTCCCTTCTCGACATAGATGCCGAAATCCTCCGGAACATAGCCTTCGACTCCGAACATCTTGCGGATCATCATGTCGCCGACTTCGTTGCGATAATGCCCCGTGTCATAAAAATACCGAGGTTCCTCCGACAAGCGAGTGTAGGTGAAGTCGTAAAAGTCGGTGATGTCCGTCAAACGATCGAGGAAGCGCCGCACTTCCGCCGGATCGTAGGAGCGATATGCCGTCCGATACAGCGGATACATGACGACCTTGACCTGCACGCCCCGATCGCGAAAG
>JAUMWO010000076.1 GCA_030529605.1 Bacillota bacterium
CATATCGCAGACATCCACATCGTAGTCCTGCGCCGCGCGGTACGATTCCGCTTCGGTCGCTACCGGTTGAACGCCTCGGTCGATCACGACTGATTCTCCAGACCGGCGATCAGATTTTGGAGCTCCTCACCGGAAATCTCATAATTCGTATTGCAGAAATGGCAGACGATTTCGGCGCTTCCATCCGTCTCGAGAATGTCTCGGAGTTCGTCCGCGCCCAGACGAGACAGTCCCGACAGGATCTTTTCGCGCGAACAGTCGCAGCGATACTGAATCGGACGCGTCTCCATTTCCATCAGGCCGAGGTCGCCCATCAGACTCGATGCGATGCGCTCGATGTCTTGCCCCATCTTGAGACGCTCCGTCACCGAACCGAATTTTTCGAGCTGCGACTCGAGATAGGCGATGGTCTCCTCCGATGCCCCCGGAAGAAGCTGCACGATGAACCCGCCCGCTGCTTTGACCCGCGCATCGGTGCGGCTCAGCAGGACACCGAGACCCACCGCGGTCGCTATCTGCTCGCTCTGCGCAAAATAATGCGTCAAGTCCTCCGCGATTTCCCCGGAGACCAGTCCGACCTGCCCCACAAACGGCTCTCCCACGCCGACATCCCGAATCACATACAGGGTGCCGTCCGTGCCGACGGTCGCTCCGACATCGAGCATATGATCGTCTCGGTAGCGCGTCGGGAGCTTGGTGTAGCGCGACGTGACCTTCACATTGCCATGCGTGTCGGCGACGGCGATCGCCAGCCCCATCTCCGCGGAGCCCTTGACCTGCAATGTGAACTTCTCCGCGTCGATCTTGCTCATCATCCCCATCAAGACCGCACCGATCGCCAGACGGCCGAGGATCATCGTCGACATCGGCGACGTATCATGCGTACGGCGCAAAGTCTCGATGGCGTCCGTCGCCGTCGCAAAATAGATGCGCACCTCGCGATTATTGGAAAGACCGGTTACCAATTGGTCCATTGTTTACCTCCTTTGTAAAATCCAGAGCAGACGCTCCGATTCGGAATTCGCTTCTTCAAAGCTCTCCCCGTCCAAGATCGCAATGCATTCCAACCAAGGAGATGCGAGCGCGACGAGTTCCTCCGCTCCATAGCCTCTCTGCTCATGGTATTCGATATGGCGCTCAAACCGATCGCTGCCGTCGATCCGTTGGAAAAGGGTCAGCTGAAAGGAGAGACGATGCGCATCGCGGTCGATCTCATTCTCCCACAGGAACGCGCCGCCGTCGTAACTCTCGGCAATCGTCCGATCTCCGATCACTTCCTCCAATTTGTACCGGCTGCTCATATCCAGCAGGAACAACCCCTTCGCCCGCAAATGCTCCGCCGCTGTGCGCAGCATCGCCTGCATGTCCTCATCGGTCAGCAGATAATTGCCTCCGTCGCAGATGGAGAGGATGGCGTCGTAGCGATTGCGTAGCGCAAAGGACCGCATATCCATCGCATAAAATTGCGGGCGTATCGCAGGCGACAATGCGCCGGCCTTTTGGCCCGCGACGGCGAGCATCTCCTCCGAGCGATCGATTCCTTCCATCCGGTATCCGCGCTTCGCCATCGGAATCGTGACAGCTCCCGTTCCGCATGCCAAATCGAGCACCTGCCTCACGGGATGCGTCTCGTTTGCATAGGCGCGCAAAACGCCGTCGAGGCGATCCGCCCACTGCTCGTAATCCACATCCTGCAGCGCATCGTAGACCGAAGCAAAGCCGCGATATATCGTAACGTCCAACCCGTCCACGTCGTTACCGGAAGAAGGTCAGATAGGTCAGCACGATGTAGGCGACAACGATGAGGATCACAGGGAGCACCAGTGAAAGGCGCACACGGACCGGCTGCGGACCCCAGAGCCGATAATGCGTCGTCGTATAATTCAGCCGCTCGTCGATTTCACCTTCGTAGAGATCGCTGCGACGCTTCGGATATTGATTGCGCATCGACCGAATCAGGAAAAATGCACCGGCAGCCCCGACCAGTGCAGGCAGGAGAAACGGAATCAGCATTTGGATGATCGACACATCCGCGAGCGCATCCGCGGCATTGAGTCCTTCCGGCAAGCCGCCTTCCAGCATACGAAGTGCCTCGTCGCGCGAATTGCTCGCGAGATAAGAAACCAGCACCGCCGTGCCGTTGTTGACAAAATGCCCGAGCATCGCGGGATAGATGGATCCCGAGAGCTGAACATAGTACGCATAGACCAGTCCCAGCGCGATCGGTCCGAGCAGATTTCCCAAGTTGAAATGAAACATACCGAACAGAAGAGCGGACAGGACGGCCGCCCATTTGCGCCCGAGGTCGCGCTCATAACTGCGAAGCATCACACCGCGGAAGAGCGCTTCCTCGCAAATTCCGGCCGACACCGCGATGCTGAAGATCATCACAAAGAGGCTCGGAACATCCGTCGCCGTCGGAATCGCCGGCACAACCACACGCCCGAATGTCTGAATCAGCGACAGGACGATGAGATTGAGAAACAATACGACGGGCACCATCAGCAAAGCGACCAAAACGACCTTGAAGAGCATCATCGGTTTGACCGGATGCAACCGAAGCGTGTCCCGGATGCTTCCTCCACGAATCTTCAGAAAGAGCAGCGAGACGCCCAGAATCAGACCGAATTCAGTAAACAACAACCCCCCGATGATATGGAGCGACTGCATGATCGCCCCCACCGTGAGCAGGAGTGCGCACAGGACGATAAACAGGAGGTTGACCTCCAACACGGAAAGAATTCGCTTCATTCTAGTCTTGATCCCCTTTCATAGCGATCGCGTCGCGAGCCGCCAGCAACCGCAAATACGCTTTCGGACCTCCGAGCAACGCTTCCGGCTCAAAACCGAAACTCGCCGAGTGAAGCGGATAGACCCGCCCCTTCGCTTCGTTGCGGACTCCGACATAGAAGAACACGCCCGGCACCACCCTCTGGTACGCGCTGAAATCCTCCGCAATCATCTGCGGTGCGATGTGATGAGCCTCCGGATTGAGTCGGAAGAACTCTTCCGTCAATCCCGGATCGTTGTAAACCGGAGGATAGGACTTTCCGGCTTCGAAGGTCATCTCGACGCCGTGAGCCGCCGCGATCCCGGTGCACAATTCGCTGAGGCGCGTCTTGATCTGCTCGAACACCTCTTGACGAAGCGCTCGAATCGTCAGCTCCAGTTTGACTTCTTTCGCGATGACATTGCGCCGCTCACCGCCGTGGATCGTGCCGACCGTCACCACGCCCGAATCGACCGGATCCAGATTGCGGGAAACGATGGTCTGAAGCGCTTGAATCAGCTGTGCCGCCACCAAGATCCCGTCGGTGCCGAGATGCGGCATCGCGCCATGCGCGCTCGTCGAACGGATCGTGATGTCGACATCCGCCGTTTGCGCCATAAACGGTCCCGCGCAGACCGCGTACTTGCCCTGCTCCACGCTCGGATGCAGATGGCAGCCGTGCACTTCGCGCACGTCGTAGCGTTGCATAAACCCGGTGTCGATCAAAATCTGTGCGCCTCCCGGCCCTTCCTCGGCAGGCTGGAAAATCAGCACGATGTTCTTTTTGATGCGCAGCGCTCCAGAAGCCAGCAGGCGCGCCAGACCGAGAAGCATCGACATATGCCCGTCGTGGCCGCAGGCATGCATGCGGCCTACATGCTTGGACGGACGCGGATTGTCCGTCTCTTCGAGGATCGGCAGCCCGTCGATGTCCGAGCGGAACGCGATCGCGCCTTCCGTCGGCGTCTCGGACGGAATATAAGCGATCGTTCCCGTTCCATGCACTTCGTATTGGATCCCCAGCTCGTCGAGCTGTTTGCGGATGTAGGCGCAGGTCAAAAACTCTTCATGCCCCAGCTCCGGGATCTCATGCAGATTGTTGCGGTCTTCGACGATGCGCTCGAGTGTACCCTCGAGCAAAGAAATCAGCGATTGTTCTCGATTCATCAGTTCACTTCCTTATCGACAAATGCGAACACATGGTTCACATTGCGGAAATAATCTCCGTAGTTGAGGCCGTAGCCGACGATGAATTTGTCCGGGATTTCAAACCCGATGTAGTCCGCCGTGTATTCGGTGCGTCTGCGCGACGGCTTGTCAAGCAAAACACAAGCTTTCAGGCTCAGAGGGTTGCGCTTGCGGAGCGCCGCGAGCACCCCGGTCATCGTGAGAGCGGAATCCGTGATGTCGTCGACGACGAGGACATCGTATTCGTGGAGCGGCGCATCGGTATCCTGGAGGATGCGCAATTCTCCGCTGTTGTGCTCGTCATGCCCATACATCGAAGTCGTCATAAATTCGATTCGAACGGGAAGATCGATCGAACGCACCAAATCCGCCGTGAAAATAAAACTTCCCTTGAGAAGCGAGATCACGAGCAGATTCTTATCGCGGTAATCCCGCGTGATTTCGGCTCCGAGCTCCGCGACGCGGCGATCGATCTCCTCCTTGCTGAACAGTACCTCTCTCACTTTATTCTCAATACTCACAATGCCCTCCTTTGTTTCGCGATATCCGCGCGCCTTACAGCAATTCCAAAATGCGCTTGCGGATCTGTTTGGGTTCCGTCGTCGGCGCGTAACGCTCCACCACCGCCCCATTGCGATCGACGAGAAATTTCGTAAAATTCCACTTGATCGCTTCGTTGAACAACCCGCCTTTTTCGCTCTTGAGATGCTGATACAGCGGATCCGCCTGCTCTCCGTTCACATCGATCTTGGCGAAGAGCGGGAATGTCACATCGTAATTTTGCTTAGCGAAGTCCTGAATTTCCCGATCGGTCCCCGGATCTTGTCCGCCAAATTGGTTGCAAGGGAAGCCGAGCACCGTAAAGTTCCGGTCGCGGAACTCGCGATACAATTCTTCCAAACCTTGGAAGTGCGGCGTCAGACCTCAAGCGCTCGCCGTGTTGACGATGAGAAGCACATGGCCGCGATACGCATCGAGCGAAACCATCTGCCCTTCCGCATTTTTTACTGACAAATCGTAGATCATAGATTCTCCTTTGTGTTACAAAATATGGGACAGCTTTTCGAGAAACATTTGTTGGATGAGCGGATACTCTCCCATCCCGGTGAGATCGACCGCCACGTCGTACCCATGCTCCGTCAAAATCGACTTCCACGAATCCTCTTCGTCCGACGCCATGTCATTTTGCGCATGGTCGCCCGCGACGATCATAAACGGTTTGAGCAGGATGCGACGATATCCCTTATCCGCGATCAGTTTCAAAATGTCGTCGATCGTCGTCGAGCCCTCGACCGTGCCGATGTAGACATCACGCTTGCCCTGTCGCAGATACTCTTCCTGCAGCCGTCCGTAGGCTTTTTCCGCGATCTCATGCTCCGTGCCATGTCCCATGAAGATCAAGGCATCGCAGCCCTTCATGTCGTTGAACGACGGATCTTCCGCGATGCGGCGATAGTCCTCATCCTTGTCCAGAAGCGGACGCGCCACCGGGCCGTATTCCTTGGAAAGCTTGGAATATTCAAATCCGTCCAAAATATGAAGCGACAGCGTCGCGATTCGTTCGTAGCCGCGAGCGCGAAGCGAAGCCAGGCCCTCTTCCGGCGAACAAACCTCGATTTGATCGCGTTGTTTCAAAATCCGACGCACAATACTCGATGTGAAAGCTCGTTCCACCCGTTCCGCGCCGTATCGCCGGGCGACGAGGTTTTCGATCGCCTCGATGCATTTCTTTCGCGTTTCCGCGTAGCTCGTCCCGAAGCTCGCTACCAAAATTCCGCTGTCCATCTGTCCTCCTATCGCGTCCTAGAGACCCTAGGATCATTTATTTTGAAACAAATTTGCTTGAATCTGAAGCGCGGTCTTGGTCGTCGCGATCCCTCCGAGCGAAGTTTCCCGCAGGGATGGAGGAAGCGCTCGGCCGACGCGATACATCGCTTCGACCGCCTCATCGAACGGCACAATGCTCGGCACGCCTGCAAGCGCCAGTTCCGCACACATCAAGGCATTCGCCGCACCGATCGCATTTCGCTTGGCGCATGGGCTCTCAACCAGCCCGGCGATCGGGTCACAGACGAGCCCCATCAGATTTTTCAGGCAGATCGCCGCCGCGTGAAACACCTGCTCCGGCGAACCGCCCATCATATGCACGACCGCCCCCGAAGCCATCGCGGACGCGCTTCCGACCTCCGCCTGACAGCCTCCCTCGGCTCCCGCAATCGTCGCATGCCCGGCAATCAGTCGTCCGATCGCATTCGCGACCAGCAAACCGTCGACCAATTGCTCCTCGGACAGTTGAAATCGGTCGCGCGTCGTCATCAGCACGGCAGGAAGCACACCGCATGAGCCGGCGGTTGGCGAAGCGACGACCTTGCCCATCGAGGCATTGACCTCCATGGTGCCGATCGCGTACGCCGCGGCAGTCGCGATGGTGCTGCCGCACACCGTGCGGTGGGTCTCGATCCGACGGCGGATGCGCACGGAGTCATGCCCGATGATTTTTCCCAAGATCCGGTTGTCCTCGTCATGAATCGCGTCGGAGACCGCATTGCTCATGACTTGGAGAACTCGGGCGAGATAGCTTCGGATCTCTTGCGCGCTCTGCCCCGATTTCAAGACTTCATGTTCCAGCTCCACCTCATGCAGAGGGCGGTTTGAGGCGGCGGCGATTAAGTCCACGGCATAGTTCAAATGCATGTTGCCTCCTTACGCGATGCGGTCGATCAGATTGACATAGAGCATGCCTTCGATCTGCATCAATTCCTCTCGAACTTCCGGCGCGATCGACTCATCCGTCTCGATCAGACCGATGGCTTTGACCCCCTTTTCCTCGCGGTAGAGCTTCATGAAGGCGATGTTGATGTTGCGCTTGGCGAGCGCCGTCGTAATGCGCATCAGCATCCCGGCGCTGTCGCGGTGATGCGTGATCAATGTATTGAAATCCCCGGTATATTGCACATCGATCCCGTTGATCGACCGAATCACCATCTTGCCGCCGCCGATCGAGATGCCGACGATCTCCCAAGGGTTGGTCGTCGTCTCGACCGTGATCCGTACGGCATTCGGATGGATTCCTTCTTCTTCCGTCACGTCAAATCGATAGTTCAGACCGCGTTCCGCAGCGAGCCCGAAGGCATCGACGAGCCGTTCATCGTCCGGTGTCAATCCGAGAAACCCGCCCAGCAGCGCGATGTCCGTGCCATGCCCATGGTAGGTTTTGGCGAAGGATCCATATAGGAGAAAGGTGACCGAACGAATCTCTTCGAGCGGACGGTTGAGAATGCGCCGCGCCGTATAACCGATGCGGCATGCGCCCGCTGTGTGTGAGCTGGATGGACCGATCATAATCGGTCCGATGATGTCCTGCAGACGATATTCCTTCATCCTACCTCCTCGTTATATTCCGTGTATTCGGTCGCCGTATTCCGTCGCTTTCGCCCCGCACAAGCCGTCTCAGCCGCCGACTTCTTCGTCGTCTCCGCGCACACGATCATGTACGATCCCATGCCGCTTGAGACGGTGCTGCAAATTCTGTCTCGAAACCCCGAGCGCACGCGCCGCCTCCGACACATTGCCGTGATAATGCTCCAAAATCAAGGAGCGTTCGTATTCCGCCAGCAGCGCGGGCAGACTGACCGCGAGCGGTTTGGACCGGCGCTTCAGGCGCAGTTTGGACTCAAAATGCTGCGGCAGATGCTCCCGGGCGATCACTCGCTCATCGCTGAGCTCATTGACCGCCGATTCGATGACATTGCGAAGCTCCCGGACATTGCCCGGCCACGCATAAGCTC
>JAUMWO010000077.1 GCA_030529605.1 Bacillota bacterium
TTTATGTTTTTAATTTGCCGACCACACGGCGCACTTCCTCTGGATCCACCAAGCCTTGCACGGACCTGCCTCGGACGGCTGTCCCAAGATGCAGATCGTACTCTCGATCGCCGAGCCCCGTGCGAATTTCTTCTATATTGGATGCCTGCACCCCGCTTCCGACGATGATGCGCAAATCGGTGTGATCGATCATCGCTGCGATCGTCTCCAGATGATCCACCGCCCGCCCCGGACCGCCGGACGTCAGAACATGAGTGATCGCCGGGCATTGTCTGAGCCGGTCGAGCGATGCGAAGAGATCCGCGGATTCATCGATCGCGCGGTGGAAAGTCGCCGTAAGCTCGAGTCCTTCCAGTAACCGATTGACGGCACCGACGTCCGGCAGCCCGTCCTCATCCAGGATTCCGAGCACGACATGGCGCACGCCGATTTCACGCATCCGCTCGAGGTCCGCGCGCATGACGGTCAGTTCGTCCTCCCGGTAGCAAAACGATGCGGAGGAAGGCCGCACCATCACCGCATGGGCGATGTCGATCGACGCCGCGGCGCGCACCATCCCGTCGCTCGGTGTCAGCCCGCCCTCACTGAGCGCACTCACGAGTTCGATCCGGTCGGCTCCGCCGGCTTTCGCCGCCAGGATATCATGCACACTGGATGCGATAATTTCAATCGAAATCAAATTTTACCTCCTTCGCCGACTTTGCCGCCAGCACTTGCTCCATCCGGATTTCGTCGTCGCTTCTCGACGAACGGACTGTTTCTTTAATCGCGGGAATGCTTCGCGGTACCACTCCCAACTCTTGCACACCGAGCCGTATCAGAAAAGGGGTGAAACGCGGATCCGAGCCGATGTCGCCACAGAGCGCGACATGAAGCCCCAGATCTCTCGCCGATCGAACCGTCATCGCCAGCATGCGCAGAAAACCAGGATGAAATGGATCGTAGTAGGTCTCGACGCCACGATTGCCGCGGTCCGCCGCATTGCAGTATTGAATAAGATCATTGGTCCCGATGCTGATGAAGTCCACCAGGTCGGCGAATGCATCGAGAGAAAACGCGACAGCAGGAACTTCCACCATCATACCGATCGAGAGCGTTTTGCGGTCTTGCGGCATGCAACGGATTTGATCGCTCGCGATCAGCGCGTTCCATTCCGCTTCGATGCACGCGCGCGTCCATTCGACATCCGAGCGATCGGTAACCATCGGAATCATGATGCGCACACGCGTGAGCGCATCGCTGTCGCAAGTCGCCCGGATCAGAGCGCGCATCTGCGTTCGGAAGACTTCCGGGTACTGTCTGCTCAAGCGGATCCCACGGACACCGAGAAAGGGGTTGGACTCTTCCAGAGGGAAGAAGCGACTCTGCTTGTCGCCGCCGACGTCAAGCGTCCGCACTGTGATCGGGCCGTCGATCGCATGAATCACATCGCAGTACGCTCGATATTGCTCCTCCTCATCGGCAAGCCGATCGGTGAGCATGCCTTCCGTGCGAAAGAGCGCGATGCCGTCGCATCCGAAAGCCCGAGCCGTTGCAGCGTCGGAAGACGATGCGATATTGGCGCAGACCGCGATCGCAATCCCGTCTTCGGTCCGCACCGCTCGGGAGGAGAGAATCCGGTCGTTTTTCCGCTTGGCGCGGTCGGCATCCCGCTTTGCCTCCCAGTCTCTCACCTGTTCCGATGTCGCCTCGACGATTACCCGCCCCTGCGCCGCATCCAGATGGATCTCTTGGCCGAGGTGATCGACAAGGGTCGGCAGTCCGCCGATGTAAGGGATGCCGGCCGCCTTTGATAGAAGCGATGCATGCGCCGTCAGACCGCCCGCGGAAGAGAGGATCGCCGCCGCATGCCGGGCCGAAAGTATGGGGATGTCGGAAGGAAGCAGCTCCTCAACCCAGAGGATGCATCCTGTGAGATCCATTTTATCTTCTATAGAAGGATGGTTCGTCGCGTCGCTCGCCGCTCCGGCATCGCACAAGGCATCGCCGAGCCGCCGCGCGATATCGCGATAATCCGCCGCACGCTCGCGCAGGCGCGGTTGCTGCATCTCTTCCAGAATCGCGGCGATCTGTTCTCCCGCCATTCGAACCGCATCCGCTGCCGCATGACCGCCGCGAAGGAAATTGAGAACGGATTCGTTCCATTCGGGATCGCGAATCATCTCCCGGTGAGTCCGAAAAACATCGGCGAGCTCGCCACTCGCTCGGTCCGCTTCGTCCGCAAGGTCTGTCAACGCGTGCTCGGCAGCGAGGCGATATGCCGTTTCTTCGACCGAGAAACCTCTCGACTTCTGCACCACCGGGGTCTCGCGCTTCCACGCGGTGAGCCGTCCGGTCGCAAACCCTCCCGCGATGGCGAGACCGAAGTATTCGTTGTTGTGATTGTTTCGTGAACCCTTTTTGCTCATACAGCACTCAGTCCACGGAATGCAAGTAGTCGGCAAGACGCTGTTCCAGCTCCGGATTTCCGGTCACTTCAACGCGAACAACATCGCCTTGGACGACGCCGAGTGTCAAAAGACGCAGCACGGATTTTCCGTTGACCGATTGCTCTTGCTTGGAAACGATGACTTCTCCGGCATGCGTTTCCGCCAGGCGAACAAATTCCGCAATCGGCCGAGCGTGCAGGCCGTCTTTGGCTCGAATTACCACTTCTTTCATTGCGCCTCCTCGTCCCAATGGATGACGACATAGGGGGAATCCGACTCGCGCTCAACGCGACCGTTGCCTTTCGGCGCCAAAATCACCACGGGAGTGACGACGGAGAATCCTGCGGCGGCGATCCGTTCGAGGTCGGCACGGAGGATGAGGTCTCCCGCTCGCACGCGGTCGCCGGATTGTTTCAAGGCTTCGAACCCCTCGCCCTTGAGATTGACGGTGTCGATCCCGATGTGCACGAGGATCTCGGTGCCATCATTTGCCCGGATGCCGAAGGCATGCTTGGTCGGAAAAATCGTCTCGATCCTCCCGTCGATCGGCGCGCGGAAGTCGCAGGATTCCGGGAGAACGGCAAATCCGTCGCCGAGAATCCTCTGCCGAAACACGTCGTCCGGCACATCGGAGAGCGGAATGATCGCCCCTGACGTCGGAATGCGCAGTTTGATCTCTCGTCGGGGCTTCTTGTTCCGGAACATCAGGCGTTGGACTCCGCTTCGGTCTGTGCGAGAAGCAACGATGCCGCCTCCGCGTCGATCAGGAGCGTGACATCCGGGTGCAGCTGGAGCACGGAAGCCGGAACCTGCGGAGTGACAGGACCCTGGACGGTGTTGCGGATCGCCTCCGCCTTGTTTTTGCCTGTCGCGAGCAAAAGGATGGAACGCGCGCGCATAATCGAACCGATCCCCATGCTCAAGGCGTGCGATGGCACGTCTTCGACGCGGTCAAAGAATCTCGCGTTGTCGGCACAGGTACGTTCGTCCAGTTTGACGCGATGTGTCGACGGTGCAAAGGCGTCGGAAGGCTCGTTGAACGCGATGTGCCCATTGCCTCCGATGCCGAGCAACTGCAGGTCGATGCCGCCGCTGCGGTCGATCGCCATCTCGTAGGCGTCGCACTCATGCTGCACATCCTCGGCGATTCCGCTCAGCAGATGAGTATTTTCGGGACGAATGTCGATGTGATCGAACAATTTTTGTTTCATAAAGCAGGAATAGCTCTGCTCGTGCTCGGGCTTCAGACCGACGTATTCGTCGAGATTGTAGCTGATCACCTCTTGAAACGAGATCAGGCCTTCATCGCACATCCGAGCGAGGTTGGCATAGGTGCCTTCCGGCGTGGAACCGGTCGCGAGACCGAGCACCGAATCCGGTTTGCGGAGCACCTGCCTCGCGATGATGCGAGCCGCTTCACGGGACACTTCGTCGTAATTTTCTAAAATGATGACCTTCATTGTTTCACTCCTCTGATATAAACTTGTTTCACTTGAAAATCCGGGCTCCAGACCACGAGATCCGCATCCGCCCCGATTTCGAGTGCACCCTTGCTCGGGATACCGAGCAGACGAGCCGGGTTGGTGCTCATCATCGCGATGACCTCAGGAAACGAGAACCCGCCGAATCGGACGGTGTTGCGGATCGCCTGATCGGCACTGAGTACGCTGCCGGCGATGGTGCCGTCGTCGAGCTTGGCGACGCCCTCTTGCACCCGCACGGTCTGTCCGCCGAGGTCGTACACGCCGTCTTCCAACAAAGTGGCGCGGATCGCATCCGTGATCAACACGCGCTTTGCCGCCTCCTTCATACGAAGAATAGGACCGATCAAGTCCGGATGGATGTGCACTCCGTCGACAATGAAGTCTGCGCTGAAGTTTTGGGTCAGCGCCGCACCGACGAGTCCGGGATTGCGGTGATGCAGTCCCGTCATCGCGTTGAAGCAATGGGTGATGTGACGCGCGCCGACTCGGTACGCTTCGCAGGCACATTCGTAGCTCGCGGCGGAGTGGCCGAGCGAGATCACGCAGCGATCAGACAGTGCGCGGATCCACTCCATCGCCCCCTCCACTTCGGGCGCGATCGTCACCATCCGAATGATGTCGAGATGACGCTCGGTCCAAGCGATGTCCGGAGGGCGGATGTGCTCCTCAGCCTGCGCCCCCTTGAACTTCGGATTGATAAAGGGGCCTTCCAAATGAACGCCGAGAAGCTCAGCGCCGCGCACGAGTCCCTGTTCGCGCGCGCGCTGCTGATTCGCGCGAAATGCCCGCGCGTTGTCGAGCGCCGCATCGATGGCTTGCGCGCTCATCGTCATCGTCGTCGCCAAAAAGGAGGTCGTTCCGCTGCGGAGCAATGCGGTCGCGATGGTCTCAAGCGCTTCCGGTGTCGCGTCCATCGTATCGCTTCCCGCACAGCCGTGGATGTGGATGTCGATCAGCCCGGGAGACAGAATACCCTCGAAGGGGATCTGTACGATGTCCGGGGGCAGTGCAGCGCGATTGCTGAGGTCGACGAGATCGACAATCCGCTCGTCAAACAGCAGCGCCTTGCCGCGCACGAGTTCGCCTCGATGGAGGATGTCGCCGCCGTAAAGCAGCGTTTTACTTAAACATTTTTTGGATTTCATCATAGACAAATTGAACCTGCGGGCCGATGATCACCTGCACCGCCTTTTGCGCCGGGCGGATCAGTCCGGCCACCTTCGCTTTTTTGATCTCGGCTTCTCGCACGATCTCGTGATCGGCGACCGTGATGCGCAGACGCGTCGAGCAGTAGTCGATCTCTTCGATGTTCATCGCACCGCCGAGTCCTGCAACGATCTGCGCCGCCATCATCATATGGTCGGTGTTGGAGGAGAACATCTGCGCCTCTCCTTCCTCCAGCTCATCTTCGCGCCCCGGTGTTTTGAGCCGAAACTTGACGATGCAAAAGCGGAAGATGACATAGTACACCGAAAAGAAGAACAAGCCCTGCGGAATCAGCATGTACCAGTTGGGAGCGAGCGGATTCGCCGTCGACAGAAAGAGATCGATCGCTCCCGCCGAGAATCCGAATCCCGCGATCCACTGCATCTGCGCCGCGATAAAGACAGAGATTCCCGTGAGGATCGCGTGGATCAGATATAAGAAGGGAGCGACAAACATAAAGGCGAATTCGAGAGGCTCCGTCACGCCCGTCACAAAGGCGGCGACGGAGGCCGCGAGCAGGAGCGATGCCGTGACCTTTTTGCGGTCGGATCGCGCCGTGTGATACATCGCGAGCGCCGCTCCCGGCAGACCGAACATCATGATCGGAAAGAAGCCCGCCTGATACATCCCGGTGCGCCCGAGGACGGCGGTCCCTTCCGCAAGCGACTTGGCACCGCGCAGGAAGTTCGGGATGTCGTTGATGTCCGCGATGTCAAACCAGAATACGGCGTTGAGCGCGTGATGAAGGCCCGTCGGGATCAGCAAACGGTTGAAAAAGGCGTAGATGCCGGCTCCGACCGAGCCCATACCGATGATGAAGTTGCCGAACTGGACGAGACCATTGTAAAGCAGCGGCCAAACAAAGTACAGGATACCCGCCAACGCGATGGACAGCAGAGAGGTGAGAATCGGCACCAGACGCCGTCCGCTAAAGAACGCGAGCGCATCGGGAAGCTTCTTATTGTAGAACCGCTGATAGACGAAAGCCGCCAAAATACCGACGAGGATACCGATGAAAACATTGGCATTGTCCGCCTTGGCGAATCCTTCCTGCGCGAGCGGAGCGATCCCTCCCCGGAGATCGGTCACGGTCTTGGGATCGAGCAGGGCTCTCACGGTCATAAAGCCGACCAATCCGCTCAATGCGGCGGCGCCGTTTTGCTCGCGTGTCAGACCGTAGGCGACGGCGGTCGCAAAGATCAGTCCGAGATTGTCAAGAACGGCTTGCCCGGATTTGATCAAGACGGCGGCGACGGGGTTGTTGACTCCCCATCCCGCCGGATCCAGCAGGTATCCGAAGCCGATGAGCAGAGCAGCCACCGGCAATACCGCGACAGCCTGCATCAATGCTTTTCCTAGTTTTTGAAGAAATTTCATTCCTCATTCCTCCGGTTTATGGAACTCCGATCGAATCACTCGAATCGCGGGCAGAGTACTCAGCGCCGCAGATGCTTGCGTTTCAGCGACGCTTCATACATCAGGATGGTTGCGGCGATGCCGACATTGAGGGAATCGCAGTCACCGAACATCGGTATCGAGACCTGCCTCGTTCCCGGGCCATACCAGTCTCTGTGAATCCCATGCCTCTCGCCGCCGAGCACGAGGGCGAGGGGGCGATCGACCGCAAAGGCTTCCTCATAAAATGGCGTCGCACCCTCGGTATCCGCAAGCAGGAGCTCGTAGCCATGCGCTTGGAGCCACGCCTTTGTCTCCTCCATCGGCGCCTCGATCACGGGCACTCGAAAGCAGGAACCCTGGGAGCTACGGATAAATTTTGGATGGGTCAGACGAGTCTTCTTGTTGGTGATGATCACGGCGTCCACATCGGTGCCGTCCGCCGAGCGAACCACAGTACCAACATTACCCGGAATTTCGAGTCCATCCAACACGATGACGAAAAGTTTTTTGTGGCGGTGCAAATGTTCCAAATCTTGCAGACTACGCGTCGGGAACACGCAGACGGACAGCAGACCGGCCGCATTGCCGCTCTCTGCCAGACCGTCGAGGGTTTTGGCGGAAACGAGAAAGAGATGTTCGGCGGCGTCGCCCAACGCTTCCAGCATCGCGAGACCTTCCGCGGTATGGATGGACTCGGGCGCGCAGAGCAGGTACAGGATTTCGACGCGGTAACGCAGAACAAAGGAGTTTGCCCAGATGCCTTCGACCGCGATGTGCATGCCTGTGTTGCCCTTACGGTTTTTATTGATGTCTTGTACCTTCTTGATTTGAGGAGCTTTGGGTCCGATGGAGCGCGCCTTTTGTCCGAAGCGTTGTTCGATGTAACGGCGCTTGCCCTCCGCGTCCATTTGAAGGAAAGAAGCAGATTTTTCTTGTTCCGACATATTTTTTCTCCAATCGCTTGACATTCCAAATCGGTGTGCTATCCTACATATGAACACATACTCATATATTCAAACGTAAGATGATTTTGGAGGTTTTATGCTTCGTAATTATATCCAAAAACAAGCAGCGAAGCAATGCGCCTGCGCCGGCCATTGCCACGGCGAAATCGCCGAGCCCGATGCCCACCGACACGAGCACGCGGAGGCGCACGAACATGAGCAAAAGCATCACGAGCACGAACACAGGCACGAAGAA
>JAUMWO010000078.1 GCA_030529605.1 Bacillota bacterium
GGATCGCCGGCGGATCTACGATCGATCGGAGCGTGAAATCATCACCATGGTGTTGATGGTCGTCGACAAGGTGTTTTCCTATCGCCTGCAAAATGACGAGGAGTTGATCGAAAATCTGATCAAACAGGCCGTCGCCAAGGTCACCAAGTCCGAGCACATCATCATCCGGGTCTGCGACCAGGACTACGAACAAGCGATGTTGACCCGTCCTCGTCTGTTGCTCGGCAGCGAGCGGATCGAACGCGTCGACTTCAAAAGCGATAACAGTCTCCCGCGCGGTTCATGTGTGATCGAATCGGAGGCGGGGACCATCAATTCGAGTCTTCATGTGCAGTTGAGCGCTGTCCATGAGACTCTTTTGGCATTGTTGGAAGAAGATGTTTGAGAAATATAAGAGCGCGATACTCAATACCAATTTCATCCGATTTACCGGCTCGGTGACCAAGATCGTCGGTCTGATGATCGAGTCGTCCGGGCCGATCGTCGAGATCGGTGAAGTTTGCGATGTCTATCCGCTCAAGAAAGAGAGCCCGCTTCGTGCGGAAGTCGTCGGCTTCAATGGCGACAAGGTTCTCCTGATGCCGCTCGGCGACATGAGCGGGATCGGTCCGGGCTCGGCCGTCGTGTCGCTCGGCCATCCGCTGCTGGTCGACGTGACGATCGATCTGCTGGGACGGGTCATCGACGGACTTGGCGTCCCGATCGACGACGCACCGCGGGTTGCGCCGGAGCTTCGCTACCCGGCAAACAACGATCCGCCCAATCCATTGACGCGCAGCAGGATCCGGGAACCCATGTCACTCGGCGTGCGCGCGATCGACGCGTTGCTGACGGTGGGTCGCGGGCAGCGAATCGGGATCTTTGCAGGATCCGGTGTCGGGAAATCGACGCTGCTCGGGATGATCGCGCGCAACACGGCCGCCGATGTCAACGTCATCGCCCTCGTGGGTGAGCGGGGGCGCGAGGTGAGGGAGTTCATCGAGAACGACCTCGGTCCGGAGGGGCTCAAGCGATCCGTGGTCGTGGTGGCGACTTCGGACAAGCCCGCGTTGGTGCGGGTCAAGGCGGCCTTGATCGCGACCGCGATCGCCGAGTATTTCCGGGATCTGGGCAAGGACGTGGTCTTGATGATGGACTCGATTACACGGTTTTCGATGGCACAGCGCGAGATCGGCCTCGCGATCGGTGAACCGCCGGTTACGCGAGGATATCCGCCTTCGGTTTTCGCCGCATTGCCGCGACTTTTGGAGCGTGCCGGCACTTCCGACGAAGGATCGATCACCGGTCTCTATACCGTCCTCGTCGACGGGGACGATTTCAACGAACCGATCTCCGATGCGGCGCGGGGGATTTTGGATGGTCATATCATGCTGTCGCGCAAGCTGGCTGCGCGTGGACAGTATCCGGCGATCGAGGTGCTGGAAAGCGCCTCACGGGTCATGCCGAACATTGTTCCCGACGAGCATCTCGATGCGACGCTTCGTTTCAAAGAGATTCTAGCGACCTATTACTCCTCGGAGGATTTGATCAACATCGGTGCATATGCTCGCGGCAGCAACCCCTTCATCGATTTGGCAATCGAAAAATATCCCGGTTTCATCGACTTTTTAAAGCAGAGGACCAACGAATCCGTGACGCTCGATGACAGCGTGCGTCGCCTGCGTCAGCTCGTGGAGTAGATTGAGCGATGAAAAAATTCATTTTTCGCTACGAAGGCATTTTAAAGCTCAGACAGGAGCGCGAGGATCAGGTCAAACAGGAACTCGCGCAACTTTTTTTGTCGTTGGAACGTCAAGAGGAGGAGATCCGGCAAATCCGGATGCGCAATCGCCAATTTCGCGGCGTCGTCGAACAGTCGATGCTGGGCAATGAGCGCTACCCGCTGGGCGACATTGATCCGGGCAATCGCTTTTACCGTGAACGCATCGAACAAAGCCTTCAAAGACTGCAGGACATCCGTGATCAGATCGTGCAAAAGCAACTCGAATTGCAAGACGCGGTCAAGGATCGCAAGGTGATGGAAACCTTGAAAGAAAATCGCAAACGGGAATATGTCGAAGCCCTCCATAAACTCGACGAGATGGCGATCGAAGAAATCGTAAACTACAACAACGCGAAAGGAGAAAAGGATGGCAGATAATATCGAGAAGCTTGCGCAAGAGCCGGAAGAGGTCGAGCGCAAAAAGAAGAATCCGATGGGTTGTCTCATCATCCTTTTCATACTGTTTTTGACGCCCGTTCTCGTCGTCACTTCGATGTATTTTCTGAGTCGGGAGTTCCGCCAGTATTCCAACACTTTGCTTTCGGCGGTTCCCGGCCCGGTCGGAGATTATTTTGGGAACCAACCGACGCGTGCGGATGAGCTCGCACAGGTGCGCGTGGTATCGGATTATATGCTTTCCCTTGACGACGCGCGCGCCGCGGACAAGCTCAAAGTCCTGCAGAAGGAAGACCGCCGCATTTACGACGAAGTGGTGCGCGATATGTTGCGACTCAATCCGAACCGGACGCGCGGCATCCTGGATGCGGTGCGCCTGTCAAGCGAGTCCAAGGATGCGCTGTCCAATGTAGTGCGCCAAATCGAGACCGAGCAGATCGAGTCCCTCAAAAAGCAGGCCGAGTATCTGTCGACGCTTCCGGCGAATGTTGCGATCGAAGAGATTGTTCGGCTAGCGGGACAGATCGAAGGGCACAAGCTCGTCGCTTCGATCTTTGAATATGTCGAGACTTCAAAGGCGGTGGACCTCCTGTACCAGCTGGATGCCGAGGACAAGAATCGGATTTTCAGCATGCTCTCGGAGGGCAAGGCCAATGAAATCCGCACGATGTATTCGGAGAATCGCCGCAAGAAGCAGGAGATCGTACAGCTCGCGGGTCTGATGCGCACCGAAGACCCGATGCGCCTCGCCGAAACTCTCCAAACATACAGTCCGGCGGATCAAGCGACGATTCTGCGCGAGCTCGGAGCCAAGATGGCGGGAAGCACCCTGCGCCATTTCAGCAACGATGCGGCGGTGCTCGATCTGGTTGCACGCATCAAAAATTTGGAACTGCTCGAAAAAAATAAGGACGAATTGACGCCGGATCTTCTGAAAGCGCTAAAGATATACAAGGACTATGACGATAGAATGAAAGAGCTGGTCAGCGTCTACACCAAAATGCCGATCAACAAGGTCACCGAGATCGTGCGCGACATGCTGCTCAACATGGAGCCCGCGACCGTGTACGAGCTCGACAACGGAGACCATATCGCGATCAGCGATGAGGATCTGACGCTGGATATTTTGAGGAAATTTCCTCAAAAGAAGATCGCAGAGATCTTGGCGCAACTGGATAACACACTCTCGTCCGAGTTGACGCGCAAACTGGCTCTACCGAGTGAATAAGTCATAGGAGGTTGTATGGAGATTCGAGAGCTGAATGTGGCTCTCCCGAAACTTCAAGTCAATGCCCCGCAGGGGAAACAGGAGCTCCCCGCCCAGGATTCGTTTCAGCGAACTCTGACGCAAAAATCGCTGGCGCACAAATCGCTGACACCAAAATCGCTGTCACACAGCGCGACGGCTTCCAAAGCGCCATCCGCAAGGATGGAAATACGCGAGAACGAAGTCACGGCAGGTGAAGAACCGGATCCGATGTCGGAACTCGACATCCAGTCCAAACGCAAGTCGGACAGCGGCGAGGAAGGCATCGAATTCGCTTGGATGGCGATGGCAGCCGAACCGATTCGCATCGAAGCCGATGACGCGATCGGAGTGGAGGATCCGTCGGAGATGGCGCTCGTGGATGCAACCGCATCGGACAGCGAAGTCACGACTTTGATCCCGACGACTGCGCAGCGCGACGGCGAGCGAATGCCGGTCGAGAGCGAAGCCGGGTCCTGGAATCACCTCGAATTGCCCAAGGTGGCAGCCGCCACGATTTCCATCGGACAGCAGGATCGTCAGGTACTCAAGGCCGTCGATCAAGTCTTGGAAGAAATCGAGATGAACGAGTGGATCGGAATGCCGATGGACGAGACCGAGATTCAGCAGGAACTCAAGCGTCTGTTGACAACATCGTCGACCGAAACGCGTGATCCGGTCGATTCGGCAACGGGAGAACATCCGATCTTGACGGCGCAAACGCCGACCGAACCGACTCCTCAGCAGACGCTGCGAGAGATCGCCAATCGACTTCTCACCGACGTGAAACTCGATGTTTCGGCCGAGGATGGTGCGAAGCTCGTGATGGTTCCGCAGGAACGAATGCATTTCGAGCAGATGGTTCATCCGTCGTCCCCGATGGTGCAACCGGTCGTGCGACAGATCCAACCGATGATTCCGATCGCGATCCACAGGATTCCGGAGAGTCAAGGCGTGCAGATCCGGTTGACCCCGGAGCATCTCGGCAAGGTCGATCTGAAGCTTCAACTGGTTCAAGATGCAGTACGGGCTGAGATTCGAGTTGAGAATCAGGTGGTCAAAGCGGCGGTCGAAGCGGGACTTGCGGATTTGAAGCAATCGCTCAGCGAGCGCGGGTATGAAGTACGAGAGATTCAAGTACAGGTCAGTAAAGATCCCCACGATGGTGGCGGACAGGCGTTTTATCAGTCGAAGGAAGGAAAACGAGAGGAACGCAACAAAAAATCCGATTATCTCGAAATTCTGAGCCGACTGGAAACGGACGAAGTCGCAGCCGCAGAGCTGTGAGAAAGAGGACATTATGACCGTAAAAGGAGTGCTGTCCGAGGAGCAAAAATCCGGCCTCGACAGAATATCAAAGAACAACAAGAACAAGGAGCGTCTCAAGTCTCAAAAGCTGGATAAGGATTCGTTTTTGCGATTGACGATGGAGCAACTCAAAAACCAAAACCCGCTCAATCCGATCGACAACAAAGATATGATCGCTCAGATGGCGCAGTTCACATCGATCGAGCAGATGACGAATATGGTCAAACAGCAGACCGATACCGCGAAACTGACCGCGATGATGTCCACACAGCTCGAGAAGCTGACGGAAGTGATGAAAAACCAGAACACCTCATCGACGGGCGCAGCGGATCACATCCTCGCAGAGCTTCGAAAGCTGAATGAGATGTTGAGTCAGTATCTGACGAACGCTCCGAAGGACAAGAAAGAAGCGGATTCCAAGATTCTTTCCGTCATCGAAGGATAAGGGGTCACCATGCAAGGCAACGATTGGACCATTCGAAAGCAGAACGCGATCGATGCCCGGAGAATCCAAGCAAACCGAGTGCGACAACAGCTCGATGCGGTCAAGCAAAAGCCGAATCAACCGAGCTTCCAGCAGGTACTCGAACAGCTGACGTTCTCCAAGCACGCGACGGAGCGTCTGCAAGACCGGGAGATCCGACTGACGAGCGATGAGATGAAGCGCTTGCGCAATGGAGTCGATCTGGCTCGGAGCAAGGGAGTGCGAGAAGCTTTGATCTTGATGGACAACAAGGTGTTTGTCGCCAGCGTCAAGAACAACAAAGTCATCACGGCTTCGACGCAGGAGCAATTGAACGAAAAGGTTTTCACCAATATTGATGGAGCAGTTATCGTATAGCGGGACCGAACGGACGCTAGGATGAAAGTCCGATTGACTTTCATCGACTGCCACGGAGGTTAATACATGTTACGATCTATGTTTTCGGGCGTTTCATCGCTGAAAGCACACCAGCTGCGTCTCGACGTCATCGGCAACAACATCGCCAATGTTCTGACGGTCGGGTACAAAGCTTCCAATACGACATTTTCTGAGCTGTACAGCCAAAATCTGAAGGGGGCATCGTCCTCGACACCGTCGCGCGGCGGTACCAACCCGATGCAAGTGGGACTCGGCGCGAATGTCGCTTCGATCCTCGTCAACCACACCAAGGGATCGATCCAACGGACGGAGGTTCCAACCAATCTGATGATCGACGGCGGCGGATTCTTCATGGTTTCTTCGGATCCCAACGGTCAAGACAAATACTACACGCGAGCCGGAAACTTCGAGCTCGACGAACTCGGTTTCTTGGTGACGACAGAAGGTCTCAAGGTGCTGGATGTCAATTTCAAACCGGTCCAGATCAATATGTCGGACACAAAATCCGCTTCCGCATCGCAGCATTTGACGATCAACGGAAACATCAACAAGGACCAAAAGGACTACACGACGACGGTCGATCTGTACGACTCGCTCGGCTCCGTCCACACGGTCAACATCGACTTCAAAGGCGAGCCGCTCGCGACGACGGCGCCAAAGACCATCGACCCGCGCGACCCGCGTTTCGACGCCAATGTGCCGGGTGCGACGATGACCTATTCGTATCGTCAGATGATCATCCGCGACAACGAGAACAACCAGATGTTGCCGCCGGTCGGTGAAGATCCGATTTTCGTCAAATTCAACAGCCATGGTGAAGTCGTCGACCTCGTTCGACTCGGCAACCCGCCGGATCCCAACACGGCCGGCGAGACGCGTTACAACGCCAATCTCGTTATGAAGGTGCCGGGAGCGGCCGACATCTCGGTCGCGGTCAACCGGTCGATGTTCTTCGCCAATGCCGATGAGGCGGGCGGCGTGCGCATCCTGTCGCAAGTCGCCAAAGAATCGGATGCCAAAGGGGTTCAGCTCTACGGTGTCTCCGCGGGTCGACTCAGCTCCTTCGAGATCTCGACGAAGGGCGAAGTTACTGCCAAGTACACCAACGGAGAGACCAAGGTCATCCACACCATCGGCCTCGCGGACTTCGACAACCCGACCGGTCTGATGAAGGTCGGCAACAATCTCTTCACCGTGACGCCAAACTCGGGTGTCCCGAAATTCGGTGCTCCGTCTTCGAGCAGCTTCGGCGCGGTGCAGGCGGGAGCCCTCGAAATGAGCAATGTGGACCTCGCGCAGCAATTTACCGAACTGATCACCACACAGCGTGGTCTTCAAGCAAATAGCCGTGTCATCACGACGAGTGATGAGATTCTTCAAGAACTCGTAAATCTCAAGCGATAACGGTTGATCGGCCCTCGGTCATCCGAGGGCCCTTTTCATGAGGAGCGATGATCAAAGTAACGAAGTTAAATGGTGATTCGATCTATGTCAATTCCGACCTCATCGAGTTCGTGGAGAGCGTTCCGGACACCATGATAACCTTGACAACGGGTAAGAAAATTATTATAAAAGAAACAGCGGATTTCGTGGTGGAACGAGTGATCGACTACCGACGGAAGCTGGTAGAATAGGGGTATTGCTTTGGATATAACCACCATTTTGGGGATCATTCTCGGTTTCGGCTTCATCCTCTGGTCGATTACGCTCGGCGGAAAGCTCGACTGGTTCTTTGATGCACCGTCAATCGTTGTCGTCGTCGGTGGTATGTTTGCGGGCTTCCTCGTTTCGTTTCCGCTCAAAGATGTTCTCAACTTAGGAAAGGTATTCGGTAAGACGATCAAGAACAGCGAGCATGACATCGATCAGATCATCAAAAAGATCATCGAACTCGCCAACATCGCTCGTCGCGAAGGCTTGCTCGCGCTGGAGGAAGCGGTATC
>JAUMWO010000079.1 GCA_030529605.1 Bacillota bacterium
ACCTTTCGGAGTCGGTGGTTGAGGTGCAGGAGTCTTATAAGGAGTTCGGAATTTCTCCGGTCCAAAAACTGGCGAATCTCGGCGTGTTGAGTGCGCGCACTTCGGCGGCACATTGTGTGCAGCTGGACGAGAACGATCTCGACTTGCTTGCGCAGCACCAAGTTCATGTGCTCTACAATCCGAGCTCCAATCTCAAGCTGGGCAATGGTTTTGCTCGCATCGGAGAGATGATTCGCCGAGGAATCAATGTGGCGATCGGGACGGACGGTTCCTCTTCCAACAACAATGTGAACATGCTGGAAGAATTGCATCTGGCGGCGATGGTCAACAAAGGGGTCGATCGCGATCCGACGGTGCTCCCGGCAGCGGAAGCGATCCGTATGGCGACGCTCGGCGGAGCCAGGGCGCTCGGGCTGAACGAGGTCGGAGGGCTCGCAGCGGGATATAAGGCGGACTTGATCCTGATCGACATCGACAAGCCGCATCTGACGCCGCTCGGCGATCCGCTCAGCGCGGTGGTATACTCGGCTGCGGGCGCGGATGTGACCGACATGTTGGTCGATGGTCGCTTCCTGATGCGGGATTCGCGCATCCTGACCTTCGATGAGAAGGAAGTGATGCAAAAAATAAGAGAAATTGCGCCGAGATTGCTCGGTACCACGGAGTGAATATGAAGTTTCGAACCCTAGAGTATCAAAATGGTGTCTTGACTCTGATCGATCAGCGGATCTTGCCGCTGCAGGTCGAGTACCTCAGCTACGACAGTTTGGAAGGTGTTATCTTCTCGATCGCGGACATGGTCGTTCGGGGCGCTCCGGCGATCGGTGCGGCCGCCGGATACGGATTTGCGATCGGGATTCGCGAAATCGCACAAAAGGGAGTGGTGCCGACCTTGGAACAGGCGGCGGAGATCAAGACCAAGCTCGATGCCAGTCGACCGACCGCCGTCAACCTGATGTGGGCGACGCAGCGCATGCTCGATGCGTATCGCAAGTTCGCTCCGGAGACGCCGGAAGAGGCGATCGCGGGGATGGACCGGGAAGCGCAGGCGATCTACGATGAGGACGTCGCGAGCTGCAAGGCGATTTCGGACAACGGCGCTTCGCTTGTCGAGGAGGGGTTCACCATCCTGACGCATTGCAATGCCGGGGCGCTCGCGACCACGGCATACGGCACGGCGGTCGGCGTCATCACCGCCGCGCATGATCAGGGCAAGAAGATCCGAGTGTATGCCGACGAGACGCGGCCGCGCCTCCAAGGAGCGCGCCTGACTTCCTGGGAACTCTTCCATCACGGCGTTCCGGTTACATTGATATCGGATTCGGTAGCTGCGACGTTGATCCGTGATAAGAAAATCGACATGGTCGTCGTCGGTGCGGATCGGATTGCGGCGAATGGGGATACGGCAAATAAGATCGGTACCTTTATGCTCTCGGCGATGTGTAAATGGTACAATGTGCCGTTCTACATCGCCGCTCCGTTGTCGACAATCGATTTTGACATCGCTACAGGAGCTGAGATCGAGATCGAGACACGAAGCGGGGAAGAACTCCGGGTGATCGACGGGGTTCGAATCGCTTTGGAAGAAATCCCGGTTTTCAATCCGGCCTTCGATGTCAGCCCGCATGAGAACATCACAGCGATCATCACGGATCGCGGGATCGCTCGACCGCCGTATCTGCAATCGTTGCAGGCGCTTCGAAAGGCGCGCTGAGGTGCGTGATGTCCCAAGTTATGAGAAAAGCGATCGTGACCGGTACCGGTGTCGGTGATGAACTGAAGGCGAAGAACTATGAGATGTCGACGCCTTTCGGCACAGTGCTTTGTCAGTTCGCTGTTTATGATGAAACGGAAGTGGTCTTTCTCTCGCGGCACGGACTGCATCACTCCGTTCCGCCTCACAAAATCAACTATCGTGCCAATATGTACGCTCTGCATAAACTCGGTGTCAATGACATCTATAGTATTTGTGCAGTCGGATCGATGAACCCGGATTACGGTCCCGGAAGCATTGTCGAACTTACCGATTACATCGATTTTACGATGCATCGAGACAATACCTACTACGATGGGGAGTTCTTCGATCGGGTGACTCATTTGGACACGACGGAGCCGTTTTGTCATACACTCCGCAGGCTTTTCCGCGAGAACTGGAAGGGCAAAGAAATCCAATCGAATGGCGTCTATGTGTGCACCGAAGGACCGCGCTTTGAGACGGCCGCCGAAATCCGGATGTTCCGTCGGATGGGGGGAGATGTCGTCGGGATGACGACCGCGACCGAAGCGGCACTCGCCAAGGAACTCGGGATGTGTTATCAACCATATGCGGTCGTCAGCAACTGGGCGACCGGAATCGATGGGATGCACTCCAAAACTGAAATTTTAATGACGATGCGTGAAAATCGGCAAGCTCTCATCAAAACCTTTGTTCAGGTTTTTCAGAGCAAAGAAGAAGAGCATTGCGATTGCACGCGAATGGTGGAACTCTAATGTCTTTAAAAACTCATATGGCACGACAGGAGGTCATCGATACCTCCTTGAAATCGCAAGAACTTCGTCTCGTTGTCGGGACTTGGGGCAACATTTCATGCCGCATCCGAGAGGAGGGCGTCGAGGATCTGGTTGCCATCACACCGTCCGGTGTGGAATATGAACGTTTGGAAGTCGAAAGCATCCCGCTCGTCGACCTCGACGGCAATGTCGTACAAAGCAGCTTTAAGCCGTCGGGTGAACTCCCGCTCCATCTGGCAATCTACCGCGCACGACCGGATGTAAACGCTATCGTACACACGCATTCGGTGCATTGCACGGCGATGGCGATCGCACACAAACCGATTCCCGCCTCTTGCGAGGATCTCGTGCAAATCACGGGGGGTGAGGTGCGCTGCGCTGCGTATGCGCTGCCGGGCACACAGGAGCTTGCGGATCATGTGGTGAAAGCGCTCGAAGGGCGTCAGGCTGCGATCATGGCGAGCCATGGTCTCGTCGCGGTCGGGGCAACGCTCAAGGAAGCGCTCAAGGTCGCGCTGGTCTGTGAAAAATCGGCGCATGCGACGATTTTGGCAGCATCCCTCGGCGGAGCCGTCGTTCTGAGCGACGAAGACGTCGAAATCATGCGCGATTTCTATGTCAACAAATACGGGCAACGCTGAAGCGTGTTGTTTCGTCACAAGAGAATGTGTCGAAGGGAGGAATCGAGTGGGAGACATACTGCGCAACGACTGGAAAGAGCATCTTGAGCTGGAATTTGAGCAGCCGTATTACAAAGAACTCCGTAAATTTCTGATTCAAGAGTACAAGACGCGCAAAATTTTTCCTCCGATGCATGACATATTCAATGCGCTGCATTTCACATCGCTGGAGTCGGTCAAGGTCCTAATCCTCGGGCAGGATCCATATCATGACGACGGTCAGGCGCATGGTCTGTGCTTCTCCGTGCGTCCCGGGGTGGAGATTCCGCCCTCGCTTCGTAACATCTACAGAGAATTGGCTTCGGACTGCGGCTGCCCCATCCCGAAGCATGGGTATCTCCGGCACTGGGCGGAGCAGGGCGTACTTTTGCTGAATACGGTGCTTACGGTGCGTGCGCACCAAGCCAATTCTCACCGAGGGATGGGCTGGGAGCAGTTTACGGACGCGGTCATTCGCATCGTCAATCGCCAAGATCGTCCTCTGGTTGTGATCTTATGGGGGCGCCCGGCTCAAGCGAAAAAATCGATGCTCGACAACAAGAAACATCTCGTCCTCGAAGCACCGCATCCATCGCCGCTCTCGGCAAATCGCGGTTTTTTCGGGAGTGCGCCGTTTTCGAAAACGAACGCCTTCCTCCGCGCAAACGGAATCGCACCGATCGACTGGTGCATAAAGGAGAATTATGTCGCTACGACTTTGTAAAATTCATAAAACATCGCAAGAAAAAATGCAGAAGTACTCCGGTACGTTGGAGTCGGCCAAACTGGAGCCGCAGCGCTTTCGATGTCAAAAATGTGAGCAGACCGCTCACATCGACGAAGTGCTCTGTCGACCTGCCCGGATCGGATAGTCCGTCGAATCGACAAACGGATCGACGATCCGTCGATGATCAATCAAAAAAGCTGCCACTTGCGTCGGCAGCTTTTGTTTTATCGATCTCGACCGGATGAAACGGGACTAGCCTTTGTTGTCCGAGCCGAGTACGGTCAGGATCTTATGTTTTACCATTCCATAGATCGCTTCACGCGCAGGCCCGAGGTATTTGCGCGGGTCGAAATTGGTCGGATCCGTCGCAAATTCTTTTCGGATGACACCGGTGAACGCGAGACGCAGGTCCGAATCGATATTGATCTTGCAGATGCCGTGTTTTGCGGATTCACGGAGCATCTCTTCGGAGTTGCCCTTCGCGTCGGAGAGCTTTCCTCCGTATTGATTGTTCATCTCGACATATTCCGGAATCACGGACGAAGCGCCGTGCAAGACGAGGGGGTAGCCCGGGAGCAGTTCGGAAATACGCTTCAGACGCGGGATATCGAGCTTGGGATCGGTTCCCATCTTAAATTTGTACGCGCCGTGGCTGGTACCGATCGCGATCGCGAGGGAATCACAGCCGGTGCGCTTAACGAAGTCGACTGCCTGATCCGGATCGGTGTAGGTCGCGTCTTCGGCCTTGACATTGACGGCGTCCTCGATGCCTGCGAGCTTTCCGAGTTCCGCTTCGACGGTGACATTTCGCGGATGCGCGTATTCGACGACCTGCTTGGTGAGCGCGATGTTTTCTTCGTAAGGCAGATGCGATCCGTCGATCATGACCGAGGTGAAGCCGTCGTCGATGCATTGCTTGCAGAGTTCAAATGTGTCGCCATGGTCGAGGTGAAGCGCGATCTCCAATTCGGGATGCTCGATGAGAGCCGCCTCGACGAGCTTTTTGAGGTAGACCGGGCTCGCGTACTTTCGCGCTCCGGACGAAACCTGAAGGATCAGCGGGGATTTGGTTTCCGCTGCGGCTTTGACGATGCCCTGAATGATTTCCATGTTGTTGACATTAAACGCTCCGACGGCATATCCGCCTTCGTAAGCTTTACGAAACATCTCTTTCGTGTTAACTAATGGCATAGAGACTCCTTTTTTGATATGATGAAATCGATATGATTCTCTTTCAGTTTATACCCGAATCACTGAAATGACAAGCAGGAAAACCGTTATGAAACTCCCGGAGCGTTTTCGAGACGAGATGCAGTCCATCCTTGGCGCAGAAGCTGAGGCTTTTTTTGATGCTTACAACGGCGCGCCCTTTCGAGGTGTCAGCGTCAACACCGCCAAGATCTCGGTGGAGGATTTTCTAAACATCGCACCGTTTCGAGCGGTTCGGGTGCCCTGGTCCGAGACGGGACTTCAGATTCTGGATGACTTTGAGCCGGGTCAGCACCCGTATTATCACGCCGGGCTCTACTATGTGCAGGAGCCTTCGGCGATGCTTCCGGTCGAATTGCTCCGATTGGAGCCGGGGGATGTGCTCTTTGACGCCTGTGCTGCGCCCGGCGGGAAATCGATGCAGGCCTATGTCCGCCTATGCGAGTTGGAGAAGCACGATGGAGAACGAATATCCGATGCTTACGGCGCGATGTCTCCATTCCTCGTCGTCGCCTGAGATCGAGACGAATCGCGAGCGAAAGCGATTCTGCGCAATGCGGAGCGGTACGGTGTACGCGATTTCGTACTGCTGCGTGAGGACGCCACCCATGTCGTCGCCTCCGGCATCCTCGCTAAAGCAACCAAAATTTTGCTGGATGCGCCTTGTTCGGGCGAGGGAATGTTTCGCAAGGACAACCGCGCCGTGAAGGCATGGCTCGAGTCGGAACCGGATGATTTCCGGGAAATCCAGACCGAGCTGCTGCAAAGCGTCGCACAAACGAATGCACGGATCGTGTACAGCACCTGCACCTTTAACCGCTTGGAAAACGAAGCGGTGATTCGCACGATCGAGGAGTCGCATCGATTGGAGTGTGCAAGACGCCTCTTGCCCCATCGGGATCCGGGAGAGGGACATTTTGCGCGGTGCTGACCCCGCGACGCGAGCCGGACGAGAGCGGCTCCGAATGGGCATCCGCGATCCCAGAGAGCGCTTCGGCTGCCGAGGGCAAACCGAAGACCAAGCGGCGCAGTGATCGATCGCAAGGCGGTTCCGTATTTTACGAAGAGGCACCGCCACAATTTGCGGCTTTCCTCGCTCAATATGGGCTATCCGGCGGGGCGTTTGAAGGACGATACGAGTTAAAGGGAGAGGAGCTGTTCCTGCTGCCGCGGCGTCCGTTCGAAGCGGGCGGGCTCGAAGTGATCCGCCGGGGATTGTTGGTCGGCAGGATTGTGCATGACCGTAAGGGCATTCATTTTTGGCCTTCGCAGGCCTTGGCACATTATATCGATGCGAAATCATACCGACTGCGTCTGGACTTTCCGTTGGCAGATCCGCGGGTGATGAAATACCTTCGGGGCGAGACCTTGGAAGTTCAAGCGGAGGAGAGCGGATACTATCTCGTCTGCGTCGACGGCTATGCGCTCGGTTTTGCTTCGGTGAAGCAGGGTGTCTTTAAAAATCTGTACAAGCAGAGCTGGCGCGTGCTGAAATAAATGTCATGCAAAGGAGAAGGAATGCGGATTCGATTGGATAAATTGCTCTCGAATATGGGAAAGGGGACGCGAAGCGAGATCAAGACCTACATTCGGAGAAAGGCGGTCACCGTCGACGGGGAAATCGCCGTGAGCGGTTCGCAGATCGTCGACGCGGATCATGCGGTGGTGACTTTATTGGGAGAGCGGGTCGTGTACCGACGTTTCGTTTATCTGATGCTCCATAAACCGGAGGGAGTGATCTCGGCGACGGAGGATCAACGCCATACGACGGTGATCGAGCTCGTCGGGGAAGAGTATGCGCATTACGCGTTGTTTCCGGTCGGACGCCTGGACATCGATACGACGGGGTTGCTGATCCTGACCAATGACGGAGAACTCGCTCATAATTTGCTCGCGCCGAAGAAGGGGATCCCCAAGACCTATGAGGTGACCTTGGCAGCGCCGATCTCGCCGGCGCAAATCGAAGCGCTGGAAGCCGGTGTGACGCTCGAAGACGGGACATTGTGTGCACCTGCGCGCGTACAGGTGAGAGCAAACAAAAACCCTCAGATCGATCTGACGATCACTGAGGGTAAATTTCATCAGGTAAAGCGGATGATGGAGGCCGTAGGCAATCGCGTGACCGCGTTGAAACGGATTCGGATGAACCGGCTCGACCTCGACGAGTCGTTGGAGCCGGGTGCATACCGCGAACTCACGGAAGCGGAGATGGCCTCGCTGTGTTTCGGTTTATAACCGTAGCGGGTCTAGCGTGATCCGCCCGTCAAGATACGAATGATGGTATCCATGTCGTCGTCGTAACGGAGATAGAAGTTACCGACGAGGAGCTTTCCGTCG
>JAUMWO010000080.1 GCA_030529605.1 Bacillota bacterium
CCTCGATGCTCTCGAGGTTGGACGCGTTGAATACGCGGGTGTCGGGCGAGATTTTACGAATCAGGGTGGTGAGGGTTTTGCCCGGTCCGACTTCGATGAAGGTGGTGAAGCCATCGGCGATCATCGTCTCGACGGTCTTGTGCCACAGGACGGGGTGATTGACCTGCTCCGCGATGAGGCGCGACGGCTCGGCGTAAATCTGCGCCGTGCGGTTGGCGTAGACCGGGATTCGCGGTGCGGAGAAGGCCTCGTTCTTGACTCGCTCGGCGAGGGCTTCGCTCGCTCCGTCCATGTACGGACTGTGGAAGGCTCCGCTGACTGTGAGCGGCATCGCCTTACCTCCGGCTGCGGCAACCGCCTGCTTGAGCGGTTCGGCGGAAGCTTTGGCGCAGGCCACGACGGTCTGTCCGTCGCAGTTGTAGTTGACCGGCCAGCAGTCCGGAACGGAGGCTGCGACTTCGTCTACCTTGTCTGCCGAGAGTTTCAGTACGGCGAGCATGGTACCCGGATGGCGGTCGGAGCATTCCTTGACGACGCGCGCCCGGAAGCAAACGAGGTCCGCGGCTTGCTCGTCGGTCAGGACGCCGGCGTATGCGAGCGCAGGAATCTCCCCGAGGGAGAAGCCGGCGACGCCGTCCGCATGAATGCCTGCCGCTTCGAGTTTGCGTGCGATCGCGAGATCGACGGCAAAGAGTGCGGGCTGGGTGTACAAGGTGTCGTTGAGGGTCTCGGCGGGGCCGTCGAAGCAGTACTTCGTGACGCCGGGACAATGTGCTTCGATCTGCGCGAAGAGTCGGCGCGTGATGTCATCGGATGCGTGGAGATCGCTCCCCATGCCTACGCTCTGTGCGCCCTGTCCCGCGAAGACGATCGCGAGGCGCCCGGATTTCACACCGCTCACGCCGCTTGCTCCGGCGCTTGTGCCGGTGGTTGCGCCGACGGTTGCGCCGGTGGTCACTTCAGACATCGAGTGCCTCCTTTGAGGCAGGATTCGGCTCCTGCAATGATCTCGTCGATGATTCCCTGCGAGCTTTGCTCCCGGTCGACCAGTCCGGCGATCTGCCCCGCCATAAAGCAACCGTTCTCAAGGTCGCCTTCGAGGACGGCGAGGCGAAGCGCTCCGGTCCCCATCTTCTCGAGGTCTTCGAGGGTGAAGGTCGTGTCGTTTTCTTTGGAAGCGAAGTTGCGCGTGAAGGGGCTTTTGAGTGCGCGAACGGGGTGTCCGAGTCGGCGCCCGGTCGCGATGGTGCCGGTGTCACGCGCTGCAATGACGCGCTCTTTGTAGGTCGGATGAACTTGACAGGAAGTCGAGACCAGGAAGCGCGTACCGATCTGCACGCCCTCCGCTCCGAGCATCAAGGCGGCCGCCATGCCGCGTCCGTCCCCGATTCCACCGGCTGCGATGACCGGGATGTCGACGGCGTCGACGACTTGTGGTGTCAACGCCATGGTGGTGAGGTCGCCGATGTGTCCGCCGGCCTCTCCCCCTTCGCAGATCACGGCGTCCGCGCCGGATTGCTGCATTTTTTTGGCGATGGCGACGGATGGGACGACGGGAATCACTTTGATGCCCGCTTCTTTCCATTGCTTCATATACTTGCCCGGGTTGCCCGCTCCGGTGGTCAGGACAGGGACTCGCAGCTCGACCACGAGCTGAGCGATCTCATCGACAAAGGGGCTCATCAGCATGACGTTCACGGCGAAGGGTCGATCGGTGATCGTACGGATCGCTTCAATCTGCCTGCGCACGATGTCGGCCGGGGCATTGCCTGCGGCGATGATGCCGAGGCCGCCCGCCTCCGAGACGGAACCGGCGAGTTTGGCATCTGCTACCCAGGCCATACCGCCCTGTAGAATCGGGTGCTGAATCCCGAGCAGTTCGGTCACTCTCGTCTGAATCATGGGAAGCCTCTACTGTGCTTCGATGACGCGGATCAGATCGCCGACCGTCTTGATTTCACCGTTGAGCTCAATGGTGACGTCAAATTCTTCTTCGAGGTTCATGACGACTTCGACGATGTCGAGGGAGTCGAGGCCGATTTCTTCGAAGGTCGAATCGACGGTCAGATGGATGGTTTGGTCTTCTTTGTAATCACGAAATACCTTTTGAATTCGTTCCAGCATACATTCCTCCTGTGCCCCATGGGCTTGTTTTCGTTTTGGTTTATCTAGAATATCGACGATATTGTAGAACGATGTGGTGCGGTCCGGCTGCTGTGTCGAGCCGCTGTCGAGCTACCGTGTCTGCTGTGTCGACCCGTAGTGTCTGCCGTGCCGAGCGAAGCGGGTTCGCTGACCGGGTGCGAGGCGTATCGCGATGCGCGGGCGGGCTACCAGGTTAGTACGGCGCTGCCGGCGGTGAGTCCTGCGCCGAAGGAGCAGAGAAACAGTTTTTGGCCGCGTTCGATCTTGTGGTCGCGCACCATCTCGTCGAGCAGGACGGGGATCGAAGCGGAACTGATGTTGCCGTAGCGTTCGACGGAGGTCGGGAATTTTTCGCTCGGTTGCTTGAGTTTGACGCGGGCGCTCTCGATGATGCGCTTGTTGGCCTGGTGAAGCAGGAAATAATCGATGTCGCTCGGTGTGCATTCCAGTTCCTGCATCGCGCGTTTCACTTCTTTTTCGACGGTGCTGACCGCGAAGCGGAAGACCTCCTGTCCGTCGAGGTAGAGATAGGTCTTTTCACCAAGTGTCTGTTGGAACGGGCTGCATCCGGGGTGCGACTTGATTTCAATGAATCGGTTCCCCTCGGAGCCGGTGAGATGAATGTAATCGAGCGCCTCACCCCCTTCCACAATCGCCGCACCTGCCGCATCACCGAAGAGGATGCAGGTCGCGCGGTCGTTCCAGTCGAGATGTCGGGACATCATTTCGGCGCTGATGATCAATATTTTTTGAAATCTGCCGGTGCTGAGGAAGGCTTCGGCCGTGCCGAGGGCGTAGATGAAGCCGGTGCAGGCAGCGTTGAGGTCCATGGCGGGAGCTTTGATGCCGAGGCGCTCCGCGACCATACATGCTAAGGAAGGGGTGATGTGGTCTCCGTTGATCGTCGTACAGAGGACCATATCGATGTCGGCGGCGGTGAGCCCGGCCATCTCCATCGCGTTGCGTGCCGCGTCCACGGAGAGATCCGTGAGGGTCTCGGTCGTCGCGATGCGCCGCTCCCGGATGCCGGTGCGACTGACGATCCAGTCGTTGTCGGTGTCCAAACGTGTGGACAGCTCGTGGTTGTCGACGATGCGCGTCGGCAGGGAAGAACCGGTTCCCAATATGTGAATGCCCATTGCCACCTCCATTGCTTTGAAGTTCAAATAGTTTGAATGTCAAAGTAAAGTCGAGTTCATTATAGCACTCTCGAATGGGCTGTCAACCATTTCTTTGCGAAATTGTTTGCAAGGGGTGAGCAATCCCGTCGCGAGGGGGCTCTTAGGGACGCAAACCCTTGACAAATCGGGTCAAGAGGAGTACGATAACAAGAAAATCACATCAATACTCATATAAATCCGGAAGATGGCTCGGATGTTTCTACGGCGCAGCCTTACGCGCCACTATGGGAGCAATGGTTCTGTGCGTCCGCCCGGTGAGTCCAAGGAGGCGAGATGGAGAAGATTCTCAAGGAGGCACTCACATACGATGACGTGTTGTTGGTGCCTCGAAAGTCGGATGTGTTGCCGAATGAGGTGAGCACCTCGGTGATGCTCACGCCGAAGATCAAGCTCAATGTGCCGATCGTCAGTGCGGGAATGGACACGGTGACGGAGGCGAAGCTGGCGATTTCGATCGCGCGGGAGGGCGGCATCGGAATCATTCACAAGAATATGTCGATCGAGCAGCAGGCGCTGGAGGTCGACAAGGTCAAGCGTTGTGAGCATGGGGTCATCGTGGATCCGTTCTCGCTGTCGCCGCATCATTTGGTGCGGGACGCGGAGACGTTGATGAATCGGTATCGGATCTCGGGGGTTCCGGTCGTCGACGAGGAGCATAAGCTGGTCGGAATCATCACCAATCGTGACATTCGTTTTGAAACCAATATGGACGCGCGCATCGCGGATGTGATGACAAAGGACAATCTGGTCACGGGGCATCCGGACATTGATTTTGCAAGCGCGGGTCAGATTCTTCGCAAGCATAAGATCGAAAAATTGCCGCTCGTCGATGAGAAGGGCGTGCTTCGCGGTTTGATTACCATTAAAGACATCGAAAAACAGGTCAAATATCCCAATCGGGCGACGGACTCGATGGGGCGGCTGCTCGCGGGGGCGGCGCTCGGCATCGGTTCGGACATGATGGATCGGGCGCGTGCGCTGGTCAAGGCGGGGGTCGATATCCTCGCGGTGGACTCGGCGCATGGGCACAGTCAGAATGTCATCGATGCGGTCAAGACGCTCAAACAGGAGTTTCCGGAGGTGCCGCTGATCGCAGGAAATGTCGCGACGGCGGAAGCGACGCGGGCTCTGATCGAAGCGGGTGCGGATGTGGTCAAGGTCGGGATCGGCCCGGGCTCGATCTGCACGACGCGGGTAGTCGCGGGGATCGGTGTGCCGCAGCTCACTGCGGTCTTGGACTGCGCGGCGGAGGCGGCAAAGCATGGGGTCCACATCATCGCTGACGGTGGGATCAAGTTTTCGGGGGACATCACCAAGGCGATCGCGGCGGGTGCCGCGGTAGTCATGCTGGGTTCGCTGTTTGCGGGAACGGAGGAGTCGCCGGGCGAGACGGTGATCTACCAAGGCCGCAGCTACAAGACCTACCGCGGCATGGGGTCGGTCGAAGCGATGAGCGCAGGCTCGGGCGACCGGTATTTCCAAAACGAAACGAAGAAATTTGTACCGGAGGGCATCGTCGGACGTGTGCCGTTCCGGGGGTATTTGAAGGACATCATCTATCAGTTGGTCGGCGGGCTCAAGTCGGGGATGGGGTACTGCGGTTGCAAGGACATCCCGACGCTGATGAAGGAAGCGCAGTTTATCCGCATCACGGGTGCGGGTCTGCGCGAGTCGCATCCGCATGACGTGACGATCACCAAGGAGCCGCCGAACTATTCGGTGCCTTCGGTGGGGAATTGATGATGGCGTGTAAGCGATGGCGGAACGGTTTGGTCGCAGCGGTTCTCGCCGTCGCTCTTTTGTTTGTGTTGAGCGGTTGCATCGTGACGCGATCGGCGGATGCTTCGAACCCGGCGCATTCGCAGGGTGACGCGGGCGGTGGCTCGGCAGGCGACGCGGGCGGTCAAGGGGGCAGCTCGGGCGACGTGCAAGGTGGAGCCGAAGGGACCGGGAGCGGTCAGGCCGGCGGTTCCGGTACCCACACGGGAAAGGGATCCGGCTCGGGCGACGGGAAGCGTTGGTCGACGAAGGATGCGGGCGCTTTCGTTCTCCGTGAATCGGCGAAGGTTCCGGTCGAAGAGCGTGAAGGGGCGAAGCCGGACTGGGCGGATGTCTGGAGGTTTCCGGAGCTTCGCATCGAGCATGCTGAGGCGGTGGCGTTTTCTGAGCGGCTGAACGGGCTGGGTGCGGAAATCGAGGCGCTTTATGCAAGGTTTTTGCCGGAGCATCCTGGGCTAAAGGTCGAAGCGGACTATCGGTATCGTGTGGATGCGGAGCGGGGGCTGGGCGGTCTGGTCGTTGCAGCGCGCTTGTATGAGTTGATGGATGACGCGCCGCATGAGCTGGCGTCTCGTGTGCTGACTTTGTCGCTGGATTTGCCGGGCAGCCGGTTTCTCACGGCGAAGGAGCTCAACGAGCGCTATGGCTACACGACGCTCTATGATCGAATGGAATCGGCGATGTTTGAGATCGCCGGGGAATATTATGCGGATCTCGAGTTTGATCGCGCGATCGGGCTCTACAGTGAAAGTCTGCTCCGTTTTTGGACGGCAGGAGATCGCCATCTGGTGTATTTGCCGCGGGAAGCGGAGGGTACGGATCCTGCCGGTGGTAAGAACGACGAAGCGAATGGAACGCCTGTGGGGGAACCGGACGCTTGGTGGGAAGTGAAAAGTCGTTCCTACGGGTATGGGGACGACGGGGAACGCCTCGTGCGGGGGCATTCGCATGAGGACAATCCTCTCGCCTTGCACGGGGATCCGCGTTCGCTGACATACTGGTTCGAAATGCCGCTGGAGAGCGGGGACTGGGGGGTCGCACCGTTTTCGCCGGATGATTTTTTGGCGCATCAGCCGCATCTCAACCCGGATTATTGGACTTATGCCAATTTGATGGGGCCGGAAGAGAAGGAGGGGGGCTTCGGATTCGTGATGTATCTGGGGCGGCTCGCGGAGCGGGAGACGGTCGAGCGTCGACTTTCCAATTTTCTGAAGGACGCGGGGATCGAGGCGGAGCAGCTGCTTTATCTGGATGCGCGTGCGCAGGATGCGAGAGGCGCGGATGGGTCGAAGACGGTGCTGCATCTGTTGATTCCGAAGTATTTTGAGGCGGTGACGGCGCGTGTGGACGCGACGGAGGGCGCGGGACATCTCAAATCGCTGGGCACGTTGGTACTGCTCACGACGGAGCAGGATCGGCCGCAGGATTTTGTAATGCGGTACCGGGAGGAGTCGCTCGTGTTTCCGGCACGGACGCAGCCGGGACTGGAGCGCGAGTTTCCGCTGAAGTTGTGGGATTTGACGGCTGAGGTGGAGAAGGATCGAAGTCTTCCGACGCCGGATGGGGTAACGGATTTGTTGAATGAATGGGAAAGCAAGGCATGGAGGGCAAATGAATAAGTGGAATGAAAAGGTCGTCATCATCGACTTCGGCGGGCAGTACAATCAGCTGATTGCAAGGCGTGTCCGGGAGCAGCAGGTGTATTCGGAGGTGATCAGCTGGCGCAATGCGTACGAGCGCATTCAGGAGATGCCGGATCGTTCGGTCATTCGCGGGTTGATTCTGACGGGCGGGCCGAACTCGGTGTACGAGGAGGGGGCTCCGCAGCTGGATGAACGTCTGTATGAGATGGGGCTGCCGATTCTGGGCATTTGCTACGGCATGCAGCTGATGACGCATCAGCTCGGCGGTGTGGTCGAGCGGGCGGCGCAGCAGGAGTACGGCAAGGTGACGCTCAACCAGACGACGGCGGACAGCCGCTTGTTTACGGAAGTGTCTCCGGGGGCGACGGCGTGGATGAGTCATTTCGACTATGTGAAGAAGGTGCCGCAGGGTTTTGTCATCACGGCGACGACGGAGGGTTGTCCGGCGGCTGCGATGGAGGATCGGTCGCGCAAGTTGTATGCGGTGCAGTTTCACGCGGAGGTGGAGCACACGCCGTTTGGCCGGCAGTTGATCCGCAATTTCCTCTACCGCATTTGCGGCTGCTGCGGAAGCTGGAAGATGGGGGATTTCACGGAGGATATGATCGCCTCGATCC
>JAUMWO010000081.1 GCA_030529605.1 Bacillota bacterium
CGACCTTCCTGCTTTGGTTGCTTTCGACTTTGTACGAACAATTTGATGAGGTCGGGGATGCGGATCGTCCGCGGATGGTGTTCTTCTTCGACGAAGCGCATCTCATCTTCGAAAAGATCGCGCCGGCTTTGCTCACACAGATCGAACAGGTCGTGCGCCTGATTCGTTCCAAAGGCATCGGGATCTATTTCATCTCGCAGTCGCCGACGGATCTTCCGGATTCTGTGCTATCGCAGCTCGGCAATCGGGTCCAACACGCGATGCGTGCGTATACGGCGAAGGAAATTCGCAATCTCAAGACTGCAGCGCAGGGATACCGTCTCAATCCGGAGCTCGACATCGAATCCGCACTCCTGGAGCTCGGGGTCGGAGAAGCATTGGTCTCCTTCCTGGAACGGGACGGGGTTCCCGGAGTGACACAGAGGGCTTTTGTTATGCCGCCAAAGAGCCGGATGGGAAAGGTCGAAGGGGTCAATCGATTCGAAAACTCGATGCTCAATTCCAAGTATCGACAGGCGGTCGACCGGGAATCGGCTTACGAGATCTTGCTCCGCCGCGTACAACGGGCCGAAGAACAGCGGCTCGAGGAAGAGCGCCAAAAATCGAGCGCGAAGGTCGCCGCTTCGACCGCGCAACCGAAAGCGCGCCGAGGGGACGATCCGTTGACCAAGGTCTCCAAATCCTTTGTCAATTCGATGACGCGTCAAGCCGGCAGTATGCTGGCGCGGGGGCTGATGGGTACATTGAAAAAAATGTTTTAAGGATCTTGTTACACGGTCTTGTTGCGGCGCGGAAGGATTTATTCCGCGATCCGATACAGATCGTCTTCGAAAAACATGATCTTGTCCGTTTTGCTCGATTGCTTCAACACGGCGATCACATTGTAAACGTCGAAGTAGGGTGAAACCATACCGACACTAGCCATTCCGAACATGAGTCCGTTCAACACGCGGTTTTCGGCCGGAGAAAAGACAAATACGGCGAGGGGCAAGATGCCGAGTACAAACGGGAGCAAGCACATGACGACGAAGCGCCGTCGCGTCAGTGGGTAGGACGCGAGCGCGACAAACAGCAGCTTGCCCTTTAACTTGCCGATGGTAACCGAGGCGTCTTTCGGGTAGACAATGGCATGGAGCCACTCGTGTACCGCCAACAGAACAAAGCCGATCAAAAATCCGATGGCGATCGCCGGGAACGAAACGATTCTCGTGTCGCTTAATCTCGTTTTTATCAGCATTACTGCAAACAATAGGGCGACCAGGACGGCTGCAATGGGAGCGGCCGCCCGGAACATTTCATCGATCGAACCCGGCGTATTGAGTTTAACGGCGTTTTCAGGCAAATCGCCGCGTTGATACTCTTTTACGTCGTCGATGACAGGTTTTACTGTAATCATCGAGATCTCCTCTCACAACTTAATCGCTCGGGGTGGGATCATCGCGATAGATGATGCGGTCTCCGCCGGCATTCATCGTTCCTTTGAGGTAGATGCTTTCTTCATTGGTTCCGGTACCGACGGCGATGACGAGATCATAATGTTGATACAATTTGCCGAGTCGGTCGCCGGAATCCTCCGCACGACTCGGATTGAGTTCCGGATATTCGGCAGCCGCCGCGCCGGAAAGGTAGCGGAGGTAGGAAAGAACGAGTTCTTTGGCCCGATCGACATCGGCGGAAGACGTGAGGATGCCGACGCCGACCGTCGCTTCTTGTACCGTGATATGCGCGCCGATGACTCCATTTTCTCGTTTGATATTCTTGGTCGCAAAATCGATCATGCGCTCCGTGATCGGAAATTGCGGCTTTTCTTTTTGTGAGTAGATTTGCTCCCCGTTTTCCAGGCTCTGCTTGCCGTCCAGATTGACGAGGATCCGGCCGTAAGGCGTCGCGAACAGAAGGACAAGGATCAATACGACGACCAGCCCGACGAGAGCTAAAACCATCTGCCAACGAATGGGCTTTCCCTTTCGGGCATCGGGGTCGATGCCGCGCTCGCGCAACTTCCGCTCCAGTCGTTCGCGCGCCTCCAAATACTTCTCCGGACTCGACGACATTTCCTGGGCGCGGATCTGAGCGAGCGCCTTGTCGGCGATGACCAAAGCTTCTTCCAAGCGGTCGCGTTTTTCCAAGAGTCGGATCGCAGAGTCGTAGGTCTTGGAGACCTTGGGTTCAAATCGAGCAAAAATATCGACATACAGCTGAAGTGCCGACTCTTCGTTGACATATTCCATCTTTTCCGCTCGCTGCGAAAGCGAGAGGAGTTCGCTCAATTTTTCTGACATTCCGCCTCCTTTTGCCATTATAACGAAGATTCGATTTCCGAGCAAATCCCTTTGATTTGCCTGTTGACTTTATGTATACAATGGGTATAATGAAATCGTAGTAAAACAGTAGGAATTGGTCGCAAGGATTCACAGTCGGATTCGAAAGGAGGGAGGACGCTGAAAATTTCAACAAAGGGTCGCTATGGACTCAAGGCGATGTTTGATTTGGCATTGCATGGCGGCGAGACCCCGGTTCCGCTTTCCGCCATCGCGGAGAGGCAGAAGATTTCGGTCCACTATCTGGAGCAGTTGATGACCTTGCTCAAGCGGGCTGATCTGGTCAAAAGCAGCCGGGGAGCGCAGGGAGGATATCTCTTGACGCGTCCGCTGGATCAGATTACGGTCGGTGAGATTTTGAGCGCATTGGTCGGGTCGCTGGCTCCGACGGACTGCGTTTCGGAGGATGCGCAGGAGTCCGAGCTCTACTGTGTCACCCGAGTGGTGTATGCCAAGATGTACCAAGGAATCAAAGAAGTGGTTGACTCCTTGACATTGGCGGATATGAAGCGCGATTTCGAACAAAATACACTGATTTTTGATATTTGTGAGTGTAAGTAGGAGGGTTATGAAACGGATCTATCTCGATTATTCGGCGACGACGCCGCTTAAGAAAGAAGTACTCGATACGATGATGCCTTATTTTTCCGATGTTTTTGGCAATCCGTCGAGTTTGCATGATTTTGGACAAGAGGCGAAGGAAGTCTTGGAGGCGGCCAGAGCGGATTTTGCCGCCTGTGTCGGCGCTACACCTGAGACCATTTATTTTACGGCGGGCGGCACCGAGTCCGATAACTGGGCTTTGCGCGGAATCGCTGCCGGATACCAAAGCAAGGGCAAGCACATCATCACTTCGGCGATCGAGCACCATGGGATTCTCCATGTCTGCGAAGCGCTCGAGAAAGAGGGGTACGAGCTCACCTATCTCCCGGTCGACACATACGGAAAGATCAATCTCTCGGAGCTCGAAGCGGCAATTCGTCCGGACACCGTGCTCGTCTCGATCATGATGGTCAACAACGAAATCGGCACGGTGCAAGACATCAAAGCGATTGCCGATATCTGCCATGCGAAAGGCACGCTGTTTCACAGCGATGCCGTGCAGGCGCTCGGAAATCTCCCGATCGATGTGAAGCAACTCGGGGTCGACCTGATGAGCTTTTCGTCGCACAAGGTATACGGACCGAAGGGTGTCGGAGCGCTGTATGCTCGACGCGGACTCCGCCTCAAGAACTTCATCGAAGGCGGCGCTCAGGAGAAAAAGCGTCGTGCCGGTACGGAGAATGTCGTCGGCATCGTCGGCTTCGCCGCTGCGACCAAGCTCGCTGTCGAGAACCTCGAGCAACATCGCAAACATGTGAGCACGATTCGCGATGCGATCATCGAAGGGGTTTTGGCGAAAGTGCCGTACTCCCGACTCAACGGGCATCCGACCGATCGTCACCCGGGCAATGTACATTTTGCATTTGAATTCATCGAGGGAGAAGCGCTGCTTTTGAGCCTCAACGCGAAAGGAATCTCGGGATCCAGCGGATCGGCGTGCACTTCGGGCGAACTCGATCCGTCCCATGTCCTGATGGCGATCGGACTCACGCATGAGATCGCACACGGATCCCTGCGTCTCACGGTCGGTGATTTCACCGACGCGTCCGATGTCCCATACATCATCGATGCGATTGCGGAAGTTGTCGAGAAACTGCGTCAGTGGTCTCCGCTGTACGACCAGATCAAAAAAGCCGGTCGCGCGTAAACCGGCGGAGTAAAGAAGAATTGTAGGAGGAACTATGCTTTATACAGAAAAGGTTATGGACCATTTTATGAACCCGCGCAATGTGGGAGAAATCGAAGATGCGGACGGAGTCGGCGAAGTCGGTAATGTCAAATGTGGCGATATCATGCGCATCTACATCAAAGTAACGGACGAGCGCATCGCGGACATCAAGTTCAAAACCTTCGGTTGCGGATCGGCCATTGCGGCATCGTCGATCGCAACGGAGATGATTCTCGGAAAAACCGTTGAAGAGGCGCTTGACGTCACCAACAAACAAGTCGTGGACGCGCTCGGCGGACTGCCTCCCGTCAAAGTTCACTGTTCCGTTCTCGCGGAGCAGGCGCTGAAAGCGGCTATTTACGATTATGCCCAAAAGAATGGAAAACATTATGCCGGATTGGAAGGTTTTGATCCGCATGACGAACATGACCACCATGATCATGTCGTAGATATTGAGCTTTAGGAAATTCTTTACAGTCATTCTATTTGACAAGAACGCATCGTGAACCGATACTGTTATTGAGTGGTGAACGATTACGAGTAAGCATCCACCGGGGTGCTTACTTTTTTATTGGACGCCAAACAGAGGAGAAGACGATGCGTTACCGGGCAATTTTGCTGGATCTGGACAATACCCTTTACGATTACGACGAAGCACATCAAATTGCGCTGCGCGAAGTCATCGCGCGCGTGGAGCGCGACGGATGGTGGGACCGAGACGCGCTGTTGCAGCTGTATCGCAATGTCGAGAAAAACAGCAAGCAGATCCTCGACGGCCGCTCCGGTTCACATTGCCTCCTGCATTTTAAGAGCATGATGGGCGAACTGTGTCAAATGGATCGTGTTGTGCGCGATATGGATTTCGATTATCGAAGTTTTCATCGGTTTTCTTACATTCTCGAGCTCAACGATCTGTACTCGGAGCGCTTGCTCGAGCATGTAACCTTGTTTGAAGGCGTGATCCGATTCCTCGACCAGAATCGGTTGCCCATCGTCGTCGTGAGCAACCATTCATTGCAGGATCAGATGAAAAAGATCGTTCGCCTCGGTGTCGAAAAATACCTCGATCTCATCGTGACTTCGGAGGAAGCGGGCAGCGAAAAGCCGTTTCCCGAACCCTATCTGCTCGCTCTGTCGCGCTTGAAGCTGCAGCCGAAGGAGTGCATCAAGATCGGGAGCAATTACGCCACGGACTGCGTCGGCGCATCGAAAATCGGCATGGATTCCATCTGGTTCAACCGATCCGGGCATTCGCGTCAGCTCCAAAGCTCCCCGCTGATCGTGGAATTGACAAATTTTGCCGAAATTCGGAGTTTTTTTGATCGCAATCGTATGGTTGGATGACGCCGCAGTCCCGACTTGTGATATAATTGACCTATGAAATCAAACAGTGGATTTGGGTGGATCATCGGTCTGATCATTTTTTTCTTTTTTTTCCGCTTCATTTTAGGCGGATTGTTCGTTTTTGCCTTTGTCGGCTTTATCATCTGGTCGATCATCAAAGCCGCCAAGAAAGGCGAGAAGCGAGTCAAAGTTCGCATGTCTCGCGTGCTTGGAAACGAGGAGGTTCGACGGCTCAACAAAGGCTTGGCGACATTCTTTGAGACGCATGACCGGCTTCGCATTCGCGAAGATGTCTATCTGCGACCGGCCGGAGCGCATTTTACGGATATCGACGAGCTCTATCTTTTCTTCGGAGATGAGGCGGTTTCGACCTTTGGCGATGTCGGTCAGTCGCATCGCAGCGATTATCGGCAGATTGTGACCGAGTTGGAGCAGTTGTTTGCTCTCGGCAAGCAGGATTTCTCGTCCGAGACGAGCGCTTCGGATTTTATTCCCGCTGCAAAGCCACAGCCACAAAAAGAAGAAATCGCGACGACGCGTGCCGAGCAATTCATCATGGAGATCGACCAGCTCAACGACAACATCCCGGACGAAGCGATTTCGCGGGGGCTCGATGAGACGGTGCGTCTGTTGCGCCCGCTGAGCTTTGTCGAGAAGAATCTGACCTCGCATTCCGTGAAGCTCGATAAATTGTACGAGTACTATCTGCCGATACTGACCTCCATACTTCGAAAATACGACGATCTGTCGCGGCGCGATTTCGGCAGCGTCGATTTTGTCGAACAAAAGGAGAAGCTGACCAAGACGATTTCTTTGATCAACGAGGCGCTTCGCAACATCAATCAGTCCTTCTCCGAAGGGGCGCTTTTGGATATGTCGACCGACATTTACACATTGCAGACCATTCTCAAAAAAGACGGAATGGTCGGCGATTCGATGTCGAAATATACCAACAAAGCCGCGAATCCTCCGGCTGCGCAGCAAGATGCGGTTTCGACCGCCACCACTTCTTCGATTCCGACCGTCGAGACCAGTATGGACGAGTTGGAACAAGAACTGGAGGACGACGAGCTGATCGAAAAGCCGGAGTCGCTTTTGGGACAGCGCTGATACGGAGGGAGCGATGAAAGCTGGATATGCGGGGACAAATGGTACCTTTGACACGCGGTTCGAGTATTATATGGATCGCATGACACGGATTTCCGTGCCGGGGGAATCTCGAATCTACTTTGACAATTTTGAAGAAATCATACAGAAGATGGTTTCTCGGGCGGAAAGCGACCCGAGAAATTTGGTTGTTTTGGAAAAGTATGTCGACGAACAATTGAGCCGTTACGCTCGTCTCGGCGTGACCGGCAAGGGCACGCAGGGACGCTACGATGCGCTTCGGTATACCAAAAGCGCGCTCGAAGACTCGCGCAAGATGATGATGGATCGGATCAGCAACCGCTTGCGCGGCGGTAAGGAGTAGCCGATGAGATCAAAAGCGGATCGCGAATTGATTGAAAAAGCGAAAAAGCTGACCGAGCGCCAGCGATTGATGGAAGAAGTCCTCGCCAAGAGGAGACCGGTCAACGGATTCGATCTCGATGCGTTGCAGTCGGAGATTCAGCGAGATTTCGGTGTCGCGATCGATCGCACCCTGATCCAACAAGCGACCGACGAGATCGAGCGTTTGCAGGGTAAGGAGTTTCGAGCCGTCGTCGACTCCGCCGAAGTCGAAGGGGTTTTGCCGAGCGTCGGGGTGTCATCGTCGCCCGAGATCGATTGGTTTTCGCGGCCGGATGAAGAGATTCGTCCGCTGTTCGAGCGGATCAAAGATGATCTCTGTGCAAGGGTATACGGACAGGATCGGGCTTGCAGCGAGCTGGTCGACGCCTACCGCCGCCCGTATCTCGATCGTTCCGTCGATCGCGTGCGGCAGAC
>JAUMWO010000082.1 GCA_030529605.1 Bacillota bacterium
CCTTCATCGGGAGATTGTTTGGGTCGAGGGTCGTCACACGGAACACCTCGCCGGCACCCTCGGCATCCGAACCGGTGATGATCGGCGCATGCGTGTAGACGAAACCGCGCTCGTGGAAAAACTGATGGATCGCAAACGACACCTCGCTGCGCACACGAAAAACGGCGGAGAAGGTATTGCTTCGCGGTCGGAGATGCGCGATGGTACGGAGATATTCCATCGTATGCCGCTTCTTTTGCAGCGGATAATCCGAAGAAGACTCGCCGACTACGACGACCCGATCGGCAGCAATCTCATAATCCTGCTTCGCATCCGGCGTTTCGATCAAAGCGCCGTACACTTCGATCGCCGAGGAGATATGGAGCTTTTCGACTTCCGCATAATTGGAAAGCTGATCGGTGCAAACGACCTGAATGTTCTGATATGTGGTGCCGTCGTTGAGTTCGATGAATGCAAAATTCTTGGAGCTTCGGGACGTCCGAATCCATCCGGAAATCCGAATTTTTTTACCGACCCAATCGCGCCATTCCTTCTTGAGATCTCGCAAGAGGACGATTGCATAGTCGCCGTCATATTTGTGCATAGATAAACCTCCATAGGCATTATACTATCCTATCCGGGCAAATACAATGTGACATCCGGGCAGATTCACTTCGGGATCATATGGGGATAGCCGCGATCGACGATCTCCACTTCGACCCCGTAGATCGAAGCGATGCGTTCCGGCGTGACGGTGTCCTCCGGCGAACCGGAGTGAAGCAATCTGCCTTCGTTCAAGATCATAATCCGGTCGGCAAAGCGGCTCGCCATATTGATGTCGTGGAGGGTCATCAGGATGGTCATCCCCTCGCGGTTCAGCCGTTTGCACAGTTCCATGACCTCGATCTGATATTTGAGATCGAGATGCGAAATCGGCTCGTCCAACAAGAGAATCTCCGGTTCCTGCGCGAGCGCCCTCGCGATCATCACACGCTGTCGTTCGCCTCCGCTGATCCCGTGCAGCCGGTTGTCTCGGAGATGCCCGACTGCAGTCGCTTGCATCGCCTCTTCGACGATGCGGAGATCATGCTCCGTTTCCCCCTGAAAGCGCCCGAGATACGGGTAACGTCCCATCAGCACCGTATCGTAGACGGTGAAGTCAAATGAATACTCGAGGCTTTGGTGCACCACGGCAAGCCGTCTTGCCAGTTGCTTGGGCGAGAGCTCGCGTACCGACTGCCCCTCGATCATGATCTCTCCGCGCTCGGGACGCAGATTGGTGCAGATCGTTTGCAGCAATGTCGTCTTGCCGGATCCGTTGGGACCGAGAATCGCGACAAAATCACCCGCCGCGATGCCGCAACGAAAGTCCGTCAGCACAAGACGCGACGCCCCGGGATAACGAAACGACAGATCCCGGACGCTCAAAATTTCCTTCCACCCTTCTTTCTTACCGGCACGCGCGATCACAACGCCCTCCTTTTGTACCTTTGCAAAAGCACCATAAAGAACGGCCCGCCGACCACGGAAGTCACAATGCCCACCGGAATCTCCATCCCGAAGACAAAGCTTCGCGCGATCGTATCGCATGCGAGCAGAAACAGCGCCCCTCCCAGAAAAGAGACCGGAAGCAAGATCCGATGATTGGATCCTACCAACATGCGGAAAAAATGCGGGACGATCAGTCCGACAAAGCCGATGATGCCGCTGACCGAAACTGTGACAGCGGCGAGAAAGGAGGACAGCAGCAGACTGTTGCGCTTGACGCGCTCGACATCGACTCCCATCCCGCGTGCTTCGTTTTCGCTGAGCGACATCGCGTTAAGTTCGCGCGACAGCGTGATCAAATAACCGCCCCCGATCAGGAGAGGCAGCGCGATCAAAAACACCTGATCCCAGTTGGCACCGTTGAAGCTCCCCATCGTCCACCGCACGATTCTGACCGCATCCTCCTCGTTGAGGATCATCATCAGGGAGATGAAGGCGGACAGCACCGCACTCAGAACGATCCCGGCGAGCAGGATCGCCGTCGGCGACACACGCCCCCGGTGACTCGCCAAGGTGTAGACGATGAAGATACTGCCGATGGCTCCGAGAAATGCCAGGATCGATACGAGACTCATTCCGATCAGATTCCCCGTCCCGCCTGCAAAGGTCATCCCGATCCCGGCAAACATCCCGCCGAGCCACGCAAACAGCCGCATCCCGAAAACGATCCCGATCGTCGCGCCGAACGCCGCTCCCGAGGATACCCCCATCACGAAGGGATCCGCCATCGGGTTTCGAAAGATCGCCTGAAACACAGCGCCGATCAACGAAAGCAAGCCGCCGACAGCGATTGCGACCAAGATCCGCGGCACGCGAACATGGCGGACGATGAAAATATGCGAGTCTTTGATGAAAAAGGACTCGCCCCCTCCCGAGAGTTCGGAAGCAGGACGAGTCAGGATTTGTATCACATGGGACACCGGAATGCGAATTGCACCCTGAGCCAAGGCGAACAAGGACAATACCACCAGTCCGACGAGCAACGCTGCGACGATGGTCTTATTTTTCATAGCATTTCCTTAGAACTTGAGATTCTTTGCGTATTCCGGATAGAGTTTTTCGAGCAGAACGCGCACGGAATAATCAAATACGCGCGGTCCCGGGATCGTGATGACGGAGTCGTCCACCTCGACGAATTTTCCATTGTTCAACGCAGAGAGCGCCTTGTGATTCGCACTTACGTTCATCGAGTCCTTCATGAAGGTCCCGCCGATCAGGTACTCCGGATCATGCTCGATCAGCTTCTCGAGAGAGTACGACCAGCCCTCGACATCCTGTGCGACATTGAAGAGACCGGCGCGTGTGAGCAGATCGTGCATGTAGGTGTCTTTTCCCGCCGTAAACTCACCGTATTCACCGGTTCCGACGACATAGTAGACTTTCTTGCGGGCTTCCTGCGGGATCTTAGCGACGACGGCCTGCACACGTTGCGCCTTGGATTCCATCGAAGAGATCAGCGCACGCGACTCATAGAATCGTCCGGTTACCGCGCCCATCGAGCGGATGAATTCGTAGATCCCGTCGATTTGCTTCGGTGTTTGGTTGGTCGCGATCGCGATCTTCGCATCCGAGAGCGTCTTGAGGATGTCTTCGTTCATGTGGCTCGCCGCGACGACTGCATCCGGTTTGAGATCGACGATGAGCTCGAGATTCGGTTTGTAGAGGGTTCCGACGCTCTTCAGAGCGCTGACCGACTCCGGGAATTTGCAGTAATCCGTGCGTCCGACCACTTTATCTCCCGCTCCGATCGCAAACAGCACTTCGGTGACTGACGGCGCGAGTGAGACGATACGAGTCGCTTCTTTTTCGAAGGTGTAGCTCAGCTCTCCGTCTTTCACCACGACCGGGAAGGTCGGAGCCGGCACCGTTTTCACGACGACTTGCTTCTTCACACCGTCATAGCTGACATCGTAACCCAGCGTATTGACCAGGAAGCGGTACGGAATGTACGCCGTGCCTTGGTACAGGTAAGGCGCCGCATCGATCGTCATTTCGGCTTTGTTAACCGCAACTTTGTTGGATCCGATCTCCATCCGAATGACGACATCGGCATTGGACATCTCGATCTTGTCGTTTTCGATCTTGGTTTTGAGCCCGTAGGTCTCAAGTCCGCCGAGCGCAATGTAGGTGCGACCGTCGACCAACTGCGTCGATTCTGCACGGACCACGCCGTCTACATTGACGATCATCGAAGTCGCTGCAAACGACATCGGTGCAAAACTGAGCACCACCGCGAGCGCCAAGAGCAGCGCTAAAATCTTGTTTTTCATATTACCTCCAAAAAAAAGCGTGCCTCGGCACGCTTAGATTCCCTTCCCGCCGAAGAAAAACATCGAGGCGCGGATCCGGCTTGCGATCGATCGAGTCGACGCTCACGGTAGCGGGGGCTGCTGCGGAATTGCACCGCATTCACGTTCCACGATGTGATGAAATTGTATGTTCAGTATAGAATACACCTCGCATGCTGTCAAGCACGGGCAGAGCGCGCCGCCCGAGGGAGTGTCGCACAGTCGCTCTGCGCTCGGTGCGTACGCTTCTCCGAGTGCGCTTCTACGCGTAAGCGCGAATGTATTCGACAAGCGGTTTGCCTTCGACCGTCAAGCCCTGATCCCCGCCATGCACCATAAAGAAGTTGATGTAAAGGGTACTGCCTGCGAGTACAGCCGTTTCCATCTGTCCCGGGAAAAAACAGACTTCGGTCACTTCCGGATGCGCGTCGACTTTGACATCGGAAAGATTGAGAGTCTTGAGCGGTGCGATCTTGCTCTGCATCAGCTCCAGATCTTCGAGCATCCACATGTTGTTGTTCCAGAAACGGCGCTCCCGCTTGTTGCTCGTATTGAGCAGTTCCCGGTTCGTGATCGCACTCAAGACAAGGCGCACCGACTCCGCGTTAAACTCCTCGACATAGGTCTTTTTCATCTCGTCGCGGTCCGCAATGCTGCGCAGATACGACTCGGAGACTTTTTCTCTCTGCGACACCGCCGTCCAGAAATACAGCATCGCCTCCATGACTTCCATGTTGACTTTCATATGGCCTCCTAAACAATTTCGCCCTATTATATCACAGCGCCAACGCGAACGACAGCGCCTCGTCGGCGGCATCCGTCGTCCGCGCCTCCGCCCGCATGTCAATCACCGCCCCCCGTCACCGCCCCCTCGCAAAGACATCGCATGAGTTCTTCTACCCTGCCCTCTTCGATTCCGCTGTAGGAGAGAATCCATCGACGCGGGTCGAGACGTTGTACACTCAGCCCCAGCTCACTGCAGACCTTTGCAAACGGATCCTCTGCGATGCCCCGGAGACGAAGCACCAGATAGGTTCCTGACTCCCATGCTTCCGGAGAGATTCTCCCTCCGCTGTATTCCTCCACCGCCCGCACGATTCGGATCGCCTTTTGCTTATATGCCTTTCTGAGCCGTCTTAAGTGACGATCCATCGTACCGTCCGCCATCCATGCCGCCAGTGCAAGCTGGTCGAGTTTGCTCGCACTTTGATTGTAGAGCGGCAGATCCGACCCATCCCACCCTCGTGGTAACACCATAAAACTGATTCGGATCGAAGGGCTGAGCAACTTGGAGAAGGAACCGAGGTAAATGACATCGTCCCGGCGGGACAAGCCCTGCAGCGCAGGAATCGGGCTCCCCGCATAGCGCAGAATCCCGTCGTAGTCGTCCTCGAGAATCATTCCGTCGACTTGTTCCGCCCACTTCAACTGTTTCATGGGGTTTGCGATGCTCATCACCGCTCCGCTCGGAAATTGATGCGCCGGTGAGACATAGACCACCTTTGCTCCCGAGCGACGAAGCTCTTCGACACAAATGCCGTCAGCGCCGACCGAGACTTCGCTGAGTTCGATGCCCCCGGCCTCAAAAACCTGCGCCCCTTTGCGAAAACCGGGATGCTCAAACGCGATGCGAGTGATCCCCAGCTCCCGAAATCGCGCCGCCAATATCGAGAGCAAAATCTGCGTCCCCGAAGCGATTACGACCTGCTCCGGCATACAAAAAACATCGCGATGCATCGAGACAAACCGCGCGATCTGAGCGCGAAGCTCCGACTCACCTCGGATCTCCGGCACCATGCTCAGTCTCTCGGAACGATAATCCAGGATGCGGCAAATCTCCTTTCGCCAGCTCCGATAGTCAAAATCGTCCGCACAGATCCCATCCGAAGCACGGAGATGGCCAACCGGACAAGCTTCCGTCTCATACGACAACTTGTATCCGCCCTTTCTTCGCCCTTCCATCTCGGGAGCACCGAAATCTAGGAAATCGATTTCCCGCACATAATAACCGCTGCGCGCTGCTGCAGAGACATAGCCTTCCAGTTCGAGCTGCGTATAAGCGATCTCGACCGTTCCTTTGGAGACCCCAAAATCCTCTGCCGCCTGCCGAATCGAAGGAAGTCGATCGCCCGAAGCCAGCTCTCCAATCTCAATCCGCCGCTTCAGTTTCTCGTAGATTTTCTGTACCTTTGTTTGCTCGTTCATCCCATCTGTCCCAATAAATCAAATCAAATTTGTCACTTTCTATCAGGTCAACAAACCCTTACAATCATACCATTGAATCACGCTATGAGGAAGGGACATGAACACGAAGAAACTGACACACATCGCCGTATTTGCCGCCATCGTACTTCTGACGACCATGGTCGTCAGCATCCCCGTACCGGGAACCAATGGATACATCCATCTCGGTGACGCTTCGATCTTTCTTGCCGGGGCATTGCTCGGACCATTCGGCGGCGCACTCGCCGGCGGCATCGGTTCGATGCTCGCGGACATTCTCAGCGGGTATGCCCACTGGGCGCTTCCGACCCTCCTCATCAAATCGTTGATGGGAGCCGTCGTTGGAGTCCTCCTGCTCCGACCGTCAAACAAAAAAAGACTCCTGAGCGAAGTCATCGCAATGACAGCCTCCGGAGCCATTATGATTGTCGGATATTACATCGCCGCCGCCATCCTATACGGCAATTGGGCTACACCGATCGCCAGCATCCCGATGAATCTCGTCCAATTCGCCGCCGGGCTGACCATCGCGCTGATGGTTTTGACGGGACTCAAGCGTGTTTTTCGATAGTTCCACTACGGAAAGATCAGACCGATAATATCGTAATAAAAGACCATGGTGATGAGGGCGGCCACCGCCATCGAAGGACCAAACGGAAGCTCGGACTGTGTGTCGAGCTTTTTTGTTTTGGCGGCACTGAGCAGCACGAAGATCAAAGCGATATAGAACGAGAGAAAGCTGGCGATCAGTCCCCGCTCCCAACCGAGGAAGCCGCAGAGAAAGGCATTGAAAAATACATCTCCCAGTCCGAAGGCTTCGCGTTTGTAAATGAGCCGTGCGACGAGATAGATGATGCCATAGAAGGCAAATCCGACCGCCGCACCGATCAAGATCCGGATTACGCCGTTCAGCCAGTCTCCCGACAGTTCCCCTCGATGCCATAGCAGGAGCGGATAGCTAAGCAGTGCCCCGGCGATCAGCATCCAATCGTAGATATACTTGGTCTTGAGATCGACGATCGCGATCACTAAAACGACAAGGAGGAACGCAGCGACTGCGATCCCCCATTCTGTCCTTATCATTTGTAAATAATCCATGTTTACTGATCCAACAACTTTGAATAGAAAAAGTAGACGACTTCGGCACGGGTTGCTGGCAAATTTTTGTTGCTTAGGCCAGGCGAACGAAAGAATACCTTCACTTTCATTTCTTG
>JAUMWO010000083.1:0-1319 GCA_030529605.1 Bacillota bacterium
CTTGTTTCGAATCGAAAAATACGAGTTGCTGGAAAAATTGCGCCATAAGATCCGCAATTACCGGCGCTATTGCGAGGAAGTCGGGGATACGGCGGAGATCGAGGTGGTGTTTGCCGGCAATGTGGTCAAGCATTTTGCGGATCTCAGCCTCGATCTGATCGGCACGGATCTGGATCTCGCGGTCTGTCATAACGCGCTCTCGGGCTCGGGGATGGAGGACATCAACTACAAGAATGTGCGCACGGTGCGCGCAGGCGTCGGTGAGATCATCACCAAAAAGGCGCAGGGCTACATCGAATACACGATCGAGTAATTACAACAGCATGAAAAAGGCTTGCAACCGGTGCGGTGCAAGCCTTTTTGTCGGTTTCAATCGGTTGAAACTGCTCAGTCGGAATTACTTGATCGGAATCATTTTTCCGTGGTGGAGCGCTTCGTTTGCCGAATCGAAGTTTTGGAAGCGGAACGCGCCGTCTTCTTCTCTCTTCAGAACGAACGGCTCTGCCACTGCGAGTTGATCGCCATCGACGGAGCGGAGCAGGTAGTGGTACTCGCTGCCCGAGATTTGTTTGATCTCGAGGGCGTAGTGTCCGCCGAACATGTCATGCGCGTGCATCTCGCCCGGCTTGAGATAGAGTGCGCCATCGAATTCACGCACGCGCTCGTCTTCCATCGCCGCTTTCACCAAATTCGCTGTGAAGTGCTCGGAGAGGAAGCTTTCAAATGCTTCGAGATTTGCGAAACGCTCCGCATCGAGTTTCCAGACATAGCCTTCTGCAGGCGCTTTGTCCGCAGCGACCGCTTCCGCATCTTCTTCCGTCAATGCGCCGCTCAGGAAGCGGAATGCAGCGACGGTCGCGTCGTATTCAGCGAGAAGACCGTTGTACATCGGACGAACGATGTTCTTGTCACGGTAGAGCAGGCGATCTTGCGCGATGCCGAGCTCTTCGCTTTGCATCATCACCGCCATCAAAAGCTTTTGCTCTTCGCTGCGCGCGAATGTGAGAAGACCTTCTTCCGTGTGAGGGACCATCATCACGCGGTGTTCTGCCGGTACCCAGAATGTGATCTTGTCAGCTGCGCGATCGGCATTCCAGAGTTCGTAGATGAAATCGCCGCTTTCCGTGCGATTTCCGGTATCGAGCAAGCGGTACGAATTCGGAAGTTCCGTTTCGGTCGCGCCCATTTCGGCGGAAGTGCTCGTTGTCGGTTCCGTCGTTGTCGAATCGGCGGAAGTGGTTGCAGCGGAGTCTGTTGTAGTCGATGTTGGGTTCGATTCCGTTGTGTTGGTTGTGCATGCTGTGATCATCAGAGTCAGT
>JAUMWO010000083.1:1336-7078 GCA_030529605.1 Bacillota bacterium
AGCGCGATGAGTTTTTTCACCATAACCTCCATGTTCTTGCATTGAATTGCCTCGCAAAAGCGACAGCCCTGCTATTTTAATCCAAAGTCTTTTGAGAAGCAAGAGACGACCTGTTAACAATTCATCCGAGATCTTTGCGCTTGTGGCGTTGATGAAATGCGCCGGAAGTGGTATATTTTCGGTATCAGATATGCCAAAGACGATGAAATGGAGGGTGGCGATGATTCACATCAAGAACGCAACGGTGTACACGATGGCGGGCAAACCGCTCAAGGACACGGATCTTCTGATCGAAAAGGGGAAGATCAAGGAGATCGGGAAGCAACTCAAGGCGAAGAAAGGCGCGGAAGTGATCGACGCAAAGGGAAAATTCGTTTTTCCGGGCTTTATCGATGCGCATTGCCACATCGGCATGTGGGAGGAAGGCATCGGATTTGAAGGTGCGGACGGCAACGAGACGACGGATCCGGTCACGCCGCATCTGCGTGCGATCGATGCGATCAATCCGCGCGACGAGGCGTTTGAAAACGCTCTGAAAGGCGGGGTTACGACGGCAGCGACGGGTCCGGGCTCGGCCAATGTCATCGGCGGTTATTTCGCGGTGCTCAAGCTCCACGGCAACCGAGTCGACGATATGGTGATCAATCCGGCGCTCGCAATGAAATGCGCATTCGGTGAGAATCCGAAGCGCGTATACAATGAAAAGAAGCAAATGCCTTCGACTCGGATGGGAACGGCGGCGAAGCTTCGGGAGACGCTCGCCAAGACGGTCGAATACAAAGCCAAGAAGGATGCAGCCAAGGGCGATCTGTCCAAGATGCCTCCTTATGATATGAAGATGGAAGCGATGTTGCCGGTCATCGAGCGCAAGATTCCGCTCAAGGCGCATGCGCACCGCGCGGACGACATCTTTACGTCGATCCGCATCGCGAAGGAGTTCAACACGCTCCTCACGCTCGAGCATTGCACGGAGGGACATCTGATCGCGGATCAGCTCGCGAAGGAAGGTTATCCGGCGGTGGTGGGACCGAGCTTCGGCAACAAGTCGAAATTTGAGCTCAACCAAAAGACCTTTGAGACAGCGGGTGTGCTGCAAAAGGCGGGCGTCAAGGTAGCGATCATGACGGATTCTCCGGTGATTCCGCTCGAATACCTCGGACTGTGCGCGTCGCTTGCTCACAAGGCGGGAATGGCGGAAGAAGAGGCACTCAAGGCGATCACGATCCGTCCGGCGGAGATCCTCGGCCTCGAGTCGCGCATCGGCTCGCTCGAAGTCGGCAAGGACGCGGATGTGGTCATCTGGTCCAAGCATCCGTTTGACGTGCAGGCGGTCGCCGAGACGGTCATCGTCAATGGTGTCGTCGCGGTACGACAGTAGCGGTAAGAACGGTTTATGCATCCTGAAACTCAAGTATTCAAAGCCCCTTCGTATACCGTGGAGGGGCTTGCCCTATTTTTATATCAATGCATCCGAGAGCGCGGAGAGCTCCCGATCATCGCGATGACGGGGGATCTCGGCGCAGGCAAGACGACGCTCTCGCAGCATCTCTGTGCGCTTTTCGGCGTGGAGGATGTGGTCAGCCCGACCTTCGCGATCTGGAATCTGTACGAAGGGACGGAGGGTACGATCCACCATTTTGATCTCTACCGCATCGATGAGGAGCAGGAGCTGGATGAGGTCGGGTTTTTTGATGCGATTTCGTCGGGCGAGCTCGTCCTGATCGAGTGGGCGAATCGGTTTCCTCATTTGATTCCGAACGACGCCTGGTGGGTGCATCTGGGATTTGACGACCATGGGGAGCGCTACGCGGAGGTGAAGCGATGACGGATTTTCGGTTGGTGATCGACAGTTCGGGGGATTTTGCGTCGGTCGCGCTGTTTCGCGGGACCAAGCGCATCGCCTCGGCGGAGTCCGACCGCACCAAGAAGCACGCGCAGACTTTGCTGCCGTTGATCGATCGGGTGCTGGTGCAGGGCGGGCGGACGATCGCGGAGCAGATCGGCGCGACGGCGGAGGGAACGGTGAATTTGGCGACCTTTGCGATCAAACCGAGTCAGCTGGCCGCGATCTATGTCTGTGTGGGGCCGGGCTCGTTTACCGGGGTGCGCGTCGCGGTGGCGACGGCGAAGGGACTCGCCTATCCGCACCGGATTCCGCTGTACGCATTTCGCTCGGGGCTCCTGCACCTGTGCGCATATGCTGTCGCACAGGAAGGTAAGGATTGGGCGTCCCGCATCGCATGTGCGGTGCCGGCCGGCCGAGGGGAATTGTATTACACCCTGTTCGCGGTGCATGACGATGTGGCAGGCGCGAGCTCGGCGGCAGCGAGCGTGGAGCATCCAAAGGCGGAGCGCCCTTGGAGCGTGTTGGAGGCAGGACTCATCCCGGAGGTGGGTTTTGTCGAGCGCGCGGAAGCGGAAGGATGGAAGATCGTGCGAGAGCCGCAATTTGTGCCCCATGTGAAGCATTTTTTCAAGCTCCCGCATCGGGTGACGGAAGCCGCGGATCTCGGGGGCGTGTGGCAGGCGGATGTGCGCACCGTCGTGCCGGAATATTATCGTAAGGCGCAGGCGGAGGAATTGTATGGAAAAGCGTGAAGTGCGTCTGGAAATTCGACGCGCGACGATCGACGATGTGACGGGTATTCACCGAGTTGAGACCGCTTCTTTTCCGACACCTTGGGAACTGGATTCCTTTGTGCAGGAGATGAACAGCAACCGACTCGCGGTGTATTTTGTCGCGGAGATCGAGGAGATGATCGTCGGGTTCGCCGGATGCTGGACCATCGTCGATGAACTGCATATCACGAATGTGGCGGTGCTTCCGGATTTTCGAGGACTCGGCGTCGGTCGGCATCTGATGGAGGCTCTGTTTCACTATGCCAAGACCCATCGCTATCTCCGGATGACTTTGGAAGTCCGGGTTTCCAACGCGGTCGCCATCGCGATGTACGAGTCGATGGGCTTTGTGTCGGCCGGCGTGCGTCCGGGCTACTATGTCGATTCGGGCGAGGACGCCCTGATCATGTGGAAGGAGATCGACGCCGAATCGGGTTTGAGCGATTTGCTGCGCGGTATTCTGAAGGAAAGCGATGAGAAACCGGCGGTGAAGCGCAAGCGCATCACGCTGGGGATCGAGACTTCGTGCGACGAGACCTCCTGCGCCGTACTCTCCGGCGAACATGAAGTACGCTCCAATGTGATTTACTCCCAGATCGATCTGCACAAGCGTTATGGGGGCGTGGTGCCGGAGCTGGCTTCGCGCAATCATCTCGACAAGATTCAAGAGGTCGTCGACGAGGCGATCGAACAGGCGGGAATTCGATACGACGACATCGACCAGATTGCCGTGACGAGCGGTCCGGGGCTGATCGGTGCGCTGCTCGTGGGGCTTTCCTATGGCAAGGCGTTGGCGTACTCGCTCGGGATTCCTTTTGTCGGGGTGCATCACATCGAGGGACATATCGCCGCCAATTATCTGGCGCATCCCGAATTGAAGCCGCCGTTTCTCTGTCTGGTCGTATCCGGGGGACACACGCATCTGATCGACGTCAAGGGCTACACCGAGTACGAAATCCTCGGCAAGACGCGGGACGATGCGGCGGGAGAAGCTTTCGATAAGGTGGCGCGCACGATGAAGCTCGGCTATCCGGGCGGTCCGATCATCGATCGGCTTGCGAAGGAGGGGCAATGTTCCATCGATTTTCCGCGCGCGATGCTGGAGAAGGACAGTTTGGACTTCAGCTTTTCCGGTCTGAAATCGGCGGTGCTCAATTATCTCAACAACGCGAAGATGAAGGGGCATGAGGTGGTTTCTGCCGATGTCGCAGCGAGTTTCCAAGCTGCGGTGGTGGATGTGCTGAAAGCGAAGACGGAGATGGCATTGGCGCGTACCGGGTATCGCAAGTTGGCACTCGCCGGCGGGGTGGCTGCCAATACGGCGCTTCGCGAGGCGCTCGCCTCGATCCCGGGGGTCGATTTTTATTTTCCTCCGAACAATCTGTGCACGGACAATGCGGCGATGATCGCAGCGGCCGGTTACTACAGTTTGGAGCAGGGAGAATACTCCGACCTCGACTTGAACGCGGTTCCGAGTGCGCCGATCGGGTCCTTTCATTCGATTCACAAGTAGAGAAATTTTTTCGTTTTCTTCTTTACATTCGCGATAACTTCTGAATGAAAATCGTGAAATACATAATAATTATGTCAACCGAACGGCGGTGTTCGGAAGAGATAACCACAAACGAATCTGGGGATAACCCTGTGTATAATTTGCACAACTTGAAAAAACTACGGTTCAGAGCTGGAAATTATACACAGTATCCAAGGAAGTTATCCCCAGACTGGGGATTGGTGCAAGTGTTTGGTTGACTTAAAAAATCGCCTCCTCCACGAAAAAACATGATCGTTCCGCTCACCGAAACGGTGAGTTGCCGTTGCATCGTTGGTATCATTGCATTTCAGCGAATAGTGGTGTACAATCAACGGTAATAGTTGCCGCGATCGCGATCGGTGGACCGAGTGGTTGCCATCGGGTTGACGATCGATTGTAAGGATGTTTCGCGGCGACAGACCTCAGTAGGAGGGAATATGAATCCAACGCTCTATTTTGGGAAGTTGTTTAAAAAACCTCTGTACCGTTTCTTTCTGTTTCTGTTTGGTGTGTTTACCATGCCTTTCGTTTACATCCGCTATCGAAAAAACAAAACCAAGGATTTGTTCGCGGAGGAAATGGAACAGCGAAAGAAGCGCGGTCGTGAGGACGGCACATACGATCGCATTTTGGCGGAATCGCGCGATCAGCTCAGACGCAAGGCGGTCTTCTTCGACCGCAAGATTCGCGAGCAGGAGCTTGAAGCTGACGCCAAGCGAATCGCAGAGCGCAAATTTGAAGCGGCATGCCGGCGCGACCTCGATGTGGAAACGCGTCGTTCGCTCAAGCCGACGACCTTTGTCTCCGCTTATGGCGAACTGATGGAGAACCGCGCGTTCCGCTTTTTCTCCTATGTCGTTTCCTTCCCGATGTATCTGCTGATGCTGATTTACAGCAATCCCTATGTCAAATTTATCTTTGAGCGCATCATCATGATGGTATTCGTCGTGTTCGGCGTGACCTTCCTGGTGTTCACCATCCTCTACCTTTCTCCGCTGGATGCCGCGCGCAATATTCTCGGACCGGAGGCGACGGCGGATCAGGTCGCTGCCTTTAAGCAGGTGTACGGACTGGATCAGCCTTACATCGTCCAATTGTTCCGCACCTTCACCAATCTCTTCACCTTCAACCTCGGGAAATCCTTTATGGGCAACGAGGATGTGTTCACCGCGATCGCTCGGAAGTTTCCGGTGACGCTCAATCTAAGCTTCGTCTCTCTCTTCGTCGCCGTGGTGCTCGCGATTCCGGCGGGGATTATCTCGGCGATCAAGCCGTACTCGCTCTTCGACTATGTCTTTATGTTGGTGGCGCTGATCGGACTCTCGATGCCGAACTTCTGGGTCGGTCTCATCTTGATCCTCAACTTCTCGATCACGCGGCAGTGGCTCCCGGCGACCTTTGTGGTCGACAACCCGCTGTCGCTGATCATGCCGGCGATCGTACTCGGTAGTTCGCTCGCCGCGACGGTCGCGCGTATGACGCGTTCGTCCATGCTCGAAGTCAAAAATATGGATTACATTATGACTGCACGTGCGAAGGGTTTGAACGAGGGGCGCGTCGTCATGAAGCACATCCTCGGCAACGCGATG
>JAUMWO010000084.1 GCA_030529605.1 Bacillota bacterium
ATCTTCTTCTACGCCTTCGGCGAAAAACTGCGACGAGTAGCTCAATGCCTGGACTCCGATGATCATCGCCGACAACAGGACAAAGATACCGCGCAAAAATGGGATTTTGGTGATCCAACCGAATTTTTGCGCGAGCGGCGTCACCTTGAGCACGATCTCTCCATCCGGCTTTCGGACAGCCATCGCGACCTTATCCTTGCCGCGCATCATCACGCCCTCGATGAGGGCTTGCCCCCCGATCGACGTGTACTGAACGGTATCCTTCTTCATCGATTCTCCTCTTGAATTGCAAAATAACAGACCGGGCAGAGCGCTTCGTATTCCACCGCATTCTCTCCATCGATGCTGACCTGATCTCCTTCGAAGACGAAGCGACCATCGATCGAACGCGCATTGACCAAAGCCTTGCGTCCGCACCGACAAATGGTCTTGAGCTCCTCGAGACTGTGCGCGATTTCAAGCAGGCGAGTCGAACCGGGAAAACCGTTCATAATGAAGTCGGTCCGCAAACCGTAGCAGATGACCGGCACGCCGTGCAACACCGCGTAGCGAAAAAACTGATCGATCTGTTCGCGCGAAAAAAACTGTGCCTCGTCTACCAAAACACAGTCCGGCTTTCCTTGTTTTTCTTCCCACTCAAGCAAACTGCGCAACACATCGTCGTCGCTTCGAACCAGCAGATCGACCCGGCGTTCCAACCCCAAGCGCGAGACCACACGATCTCCACCTTTGGTGTCGCTGTACGGTTTGACAATAATCGCTGTCATCCCGCGCTCTCGGTAGTTGTGTGCCACCTGCATCAAAGCTGTGGACTTTCCGCAGTTCATCGCACCATACCGAAAATATAATTTAGCCATGTTGCCTCTTTCGAACAAAAGGAAAGGCTAGGAAGCCCTAACCTTTTTTGCGCTTACTTCAAGTTGTACTTGTCTCTGAACTTCTCAGCTCTTCCGCCGCGTTCTACATTTTTCACTTGACCAGTGAAGAACGGATGACACTCAGCGCAAATCTCAATGCGAATTTCAGGTTTGGTCGACTTTGTTTTGAATGTGTTGCCACAAGCGCAACGCACTTCCGTTTCTTTGTAATCCGGGTGAATTCCTTGTTTCATGGGTTCCTCCTCTATCACCAAATCATCATTTACGAATCAACTAAGAGAGTATACCACCTCTCTTGGGAATAATCAAGTCTTATAGTTTTTTGTTGATCAGCGAGATCAGCTCCGCATTGTTCTTGGTGGCGACGATGTCGTTGATCAGTTTTTCAGCGGGCTCATTTCCGGGATACTTGTCCAGCACGCGGCGCACCTTGAGAATCGCTTCGTATTCTTCATCCGAAAGAAGCAACTCTTCCCGACGCGTTCCCGACCGTTTGATGTCGATTGAAGGGAAGATGCGACGCTCGGAGAGCTTGCGGTCGAGGATCAGCTCCATGTTGCCCGTTCCTTTGAACTCCTCAAAGATGACATCGTCCATACGGGATCCCGTCTCGATCAGTGCAGTCGCAAGAATCGTGAGCGAGCCGCCTTCCTTGGTGTTGCGCGCCGATCCGAGGAAGCGCTTCGGGCGGTGCAAGGCGGAAGTATCCAGACCTCCGGACAGCGTCCGCCCCGAGGAAGGGAGTGCGATGTTGTAGGCGCGAGCCAATCGCGTGATCGAGTCAAGCAGAATGACGACATCTTTTCCGAGTTCGACGAGACCACGCGCTCGGTTGAGCACGAGCTCCGCAATGCGAATGTGATTGGTCGGCAGCTCGTCGAAGGTCGAGTAAAACACCGGAGCGTCGACGAATTCTTTCATGTCGGTGACCTCTTCCGGACGCTCATCGATGAGGAGTATCATCAATTCGACATCGGGATAATTCTCCTTGATCGCACGTGCGATCTTTTGAAGTAGAATCGTCTTGCCGGATTTGGGCGGTGCCACGATCAATCCGCGCTGCCCCTTGCCGATCGGTGCGATCAGGTCAAGAATCCGCATCGCCTTGTCGTTGGAATCCCCCTCCAAGCGAAAGCGCTGCTTTGGAAACAGCGGAGTCATCTCGTCAAATTTCATCTTGCTTCGGTGGACGAACGGAGGCACGCCGTTGACCTCGGAGACATAGACCAGCGCCTTGTAGCGCTCGCCGCCGCTTTCTCGTTTGGAATACCCCTTGACCAGCTCGCCCGGCTTCAGATTGAATTTGCGAATGAACATCGGAGAGACATAGATGTCGTTGTCGGACGACACGCCCTCCTGACGAAGGAATCCATAGGGAGGTACCTGATCCGAAAACTCGAGGATGCCCTGGACCGGGAGACCGTTGTGTTCCTTCTCGGAAGCCGGCTCTTCTTCGGAATCACCCCGCATCGGAACCTCCTCCGAAGCGTCGATCACCGGTTCAAAGTGCGGCACGATCGCTGCATCGGGTGCAGGGAATGCAGTCGCCGGCTCATCTACCACGAAATACTCCGGATGCTTCTCGCGCAATCGATCCAGCTCCATATCTTCACGCGACTTTTGCTGCGCTTCCAGATCCAAAGCGCCGTTTTGGTCCATCTTGACCATTCCCGTCATCGTGTTGACATAGGTCGTACGTTTGCGCCGCATCGGTCGGTCAGCGCGCGCTTTGCCCGCGTCTCCTTCCGGCGTTGCAGCAGGCTTCGGCGTCGATGCTTCAGACGCAGAATCGACAGCGTCAGCGGTCGATGGAGCGGCGACAACCGCCGATCTGTCCGATTTCGGACGGTCGACAGCAGGTACTGCAACAGGCACTGTAGCAGGCACTTCGGTCTCGACCGAGTCGGCAAGCTTTTTCGGTCGCCCTCGCTTCGGTTTGTTCTCCGGTTTTTCCGGTTTTTCTTTGAATTCAGCTGATTTTGAGTCGGAAGTGGCTTTCTTCGCGCGCGCCGGCTGGCGAGTCGACGCTCTTTTTTCGCCCTTTTTGTCGTCCGCTTTGCCGGTCGACGGCCCTTCGCTTTCTTTTTTCGATTCTTTCGTCTGCAAAGACGCTTCAACAACCGTAGCACCTTCCGATTTACGAGGACGTCCCCGTCTTCGTTTCGGTGCTTCTTCCGATTCTGTTTTCGGCTTTTGAGTTTCCAATGACTCCTCCGCGTGATATAATTTTTCCATGAAAAAGGGATTTATAATCGCAACAATCGTATGTGCCGTCATCACGGCCGCCATGCTTTCGGCCTCGGTCTCATATAGTTATTATAGTATGGGGGATGTTCCGGTTTCTGCTGATGTCAATCTGATGGGGACACCGATCCCCTTTTCCAATGCGCCTTTCGTGTTAAACGGCGAGATTATGGTTCCTGCACGACTCTTTCAAGAGAAAATTGGAGCGCTTGTCTCGTGGAACGATTCAAACGATGAGATGATCTCGTATAAGGATAACATATTCCTTAAACTTTGGCAAAACAATTCCCAAGTTCAGCTCAACGGAAAATCGATTCGAACTCCCGTCCCCGTCGTATTCTTTAAGGGGGAGTTGTTTGCTCCGGCGGCAACCCTCGCTCAAATCTACGAAATGAGCTTCACATCGGAGCCCGGTCGCATGGACGTCGCCTTCCGCGAATTTCAACCGGAGACGATGCAGATCGGCTACGACACCTTTCGCAAATTCTCCTTCCCCAGCCTCGGCATCTCAATCTATTTCCCGGACTACTACGAACTTCAGCGCGAGCAGGGGCGCCACTACCTCGGCAACACCTTTGACCCGACGCATGCCGAAGTGTATGCGGATTCCCTCCCCGCCGAGGCGAATGCCAAAGAGGTCGTTGAAACTCGCAGTGCCGAGATCGTCGCTTCCGGCGGACACATCCGTTCTGTCGCGACGCGCAAAGTAGGAAATTTCGTCTGCGAGGTCATCCATTACGAAACGGCAAGCGGAGAAAACGCGAAAGAATTCCTGTACCTGATCCGCGGCATGCTTTACCGCATCGCCACCTTCCAGATGGCGGACTCGACATCGGAAAACATCGCCGCCACCCTCTCGATCGATAACTTTATGTTGAACGAGAAACTCGAACATTATATGGAATTTCCCGGCTTCCAACGATACCGGGTGCAGTTCCACCAATCGCTTTACAGCAACATGCTCGTCCGCAACAAACTCTTTTTGAGCGGCACCGTCGGCTCAGATATCAAAGCTGACGCGCTCGTGGTGACGATCTCCAAAGGAGACGATCGCTTTGAGTACGCTTTGCCGATCACGGATCTGCAGTTTTCCGGCACGGTCTATGTCCCCTTCGGCATCGGGAAGCACAACATCGCCATCTACATACGCGAGAGCGAAGACGATAAGGACTTTGCATCCAACAGTGCGCGAACCGTCCTCAAGTTCAGCGTTCTCAACGAATCGTCGCAGAACACGGCGGATCTGGTGCCGACGATGTTTTTGGACTATGATCGAAATGATATATACAATCTGCTCAACCGGATCGGATACACCGGAATCAACCAATACGACACGGCCAAAAATCTGTACCAATGGACGATCGACACCTATGAAGTCGACACCGTGCCCAACACAGCGTCCCCTCGCTCTCTGAGCAAAATCGTGCTGGATCCCGCCGTCACAAAACTCAAGCCGATCGAGATCTGCGTGGTCTTTGGCGGATTGCTCCGCGCTTCGGGGATTCCATCGCGCATCGTGACCTACACGGCTTTGGATGGCGAACGACCGGTCATTTCCTATTATGTCGAAGCCTTTCTAAACGGCAAATGGTTCCGAATGGGCGTCGTGGAAGACGCGATCGGGAAAACCCGAGAAAGCTTTATGCTTCCGATTACGCCTGCCCCAAAAACTGTTCGTTGATCGTCTGCACATCGACCGGCCGAGCAAAATAAAAACCCTGGATTTGGGTGCAGCCCGACTCGATCAAACTGTCCAGTTGACGTTTGGTCTCACATCCTTCCGCCAACACTTCGATCTTCATGCCCTGTGCGATCGCGATGATCGCTTGAATGATCACGCGCTCTTCTTGGCTTTCGGCGATGTGGTCGACCAATTCCTTCGCAATCTTGATGCGATGGACCTTAAAGTTTTTGATGTAACTCAGCGAGGAGTAACCGGTACCGAAGTCGTCAATCGCGATGCGGAATCCCATCGAGCGCAGGTCGTAGAAGACTTCCTGGATCACACTGCCCGGTTTCAGGTTGATGCTCTCGGTCACCTCAAACTCAATCCATTTCGGATTGATGCCCATCCGGAGGACCTGCATCCGGATGTACGGAAGCAACTCGACGGAATCAAACTGAAGCGGTGACAAATTGATCGCGACGCGAATCGTCGACAAACTGTTCTCATTCCATATTTTCGCCTGTCGGAACGCTCGCTCGATGATCCATTTCCCGAGTTTGATGATCGAACCGGTCTTTTCGGCGATCGCGATGAACTCTCCCGGGGCGATCGACCCGAGTTCGGGGCTGTTCCAACGCACGAGCGCTTCGAATCCGATGATCCGATTGTTTGTGATATCGAATTGCGGCTGATAATGGAGTTGCAACTCCTCATCAAAGTTGACATTTTTGAGAAGGTATTCGATCTTGTTTTCCCGTTCGATACGGAACCCGTAGTTCTTGTTGTAGAAAAGAATCTTCCTGCCGCCCGATCCTCGTTTTGCTTCCTGCATCGCAAGAATCGCAAATTTCATCACTTCCTCCCCGCTCTCCGAATCGCTCGGATAGTTGGAAACACCGATGCTCACGCCGACATCAAAGGCAAACTCCGCCACATAGATCCGATCGCAGACGGCGTCGGCGATTTGTTGCGAGACGCGCACTTCGCGCGACGCATCGAACCCTTTTCCGGAGGAAGGCATGACGACGACGAATTCATCATCCCCCACCCGCGCCAAATAACAATCGTCCGGCAATTGCTTGGACAGTCGGTGCGCGATGCGCTTGATCAGGACATCTCCGGTCGCATGTCCATGAACGTCGTTGATGACCTTGAAGTGATCAAAATCCATATAGTAAATGACGAAAGGGGTCTGTTCGGCTTCCAGTTTTCGCAGGTGATCGATGAAATGCCGGCGGTTGTTGAGCCCCGTCATCGGATCCGTAATCGAAGCGATTACCAGTTCATTGTTGAGTTTTTCAAGCTCTGCCGTCCGCTCACTGACCAAGACTTCGAGGCGCTCCGCGATCTTTTGCTCCGCCCCCGCTTTTAAACTCGCCTGAATGGTCTTTTGCACCTGGTACGAAGCGAGCTGCTGGAATGCGATCCCGGTCAGTACGATGAAAAAATGTGTCCAGGAAATCAATCGGTTCCACAGCATAAAGATCGGAAAGATCATCAGAAGGACCGAACGATACGAAATGCGGTAGTTCTGGGGAATATGCGGATCGATCGGTTCCACCGGTCTGTAACGGTCCAAGAGGAGTCCCAGCGCGATCAGGACGATCAAAATCACATAGGATGTAAATGTGACCCGGCTGAACTCCGCTCCGCTTTTCCGAATGTCGATCACCGCAAACAGATAGAAGAAAAAGTTCGTCGCGAAACCGAGCATCGTCGCCAAAAACACCGCACTCAGCGAACGAAGTCGCGTCGAAAGAAGAATCGTGCAGAAGGACACACAGTTTGCCGCGATCGTGATCGATGTGACCAGAGTAAAGAAGAGCGAGTATCCAACGAGAATCTGCGCCTGTTGATCATACGAAACGACGAAATAGCCGAGAAAGATGACCGTGTACATCGACACCGCGGTATCGATGAGCAGCTGAAGCTTGTTGAGAGTCCGAAAGCTCGAAATAAACGGAAACCAAAGGATCAGATAGATCATCACCTGAGACAGAAACTTGACCAGATTGACAAAAAAGGAATCGGTGGTCGGCGGCATTCCGTTTTCGATCAAATAAATCTGAATCAAAGGGATCACAAACCAATGCAATGTGAAGCAAACCAGCAGGACCTTGAGCATCCGACCGCCGTTCACCGAGTAGCGTCGGCGCAACACCAAAAGAAGCGCGATCAAGGAAATGACCGAAATCATCGCGAGTTTC
>JAUMWO010000085.1 GCA_030529605.1 Bacillota bacterium
TGGAGACCGTGCTGCGCTCGACCATGAAGGAACTCCGCATCGAGCATCTGCTCGACCGCAGCATTTTCGAGCTCTCCGGGGGTGAAAAACAGATCATCTCGATCGCGAGCGCTTATGCTTCCGGAACCGAAATCGTCTTATTGGACGAACCGACCTCCAATCTCGATGCGCATTCCATCCGTGCGATCGCCTCTCTGCTCGCGAAACTCAAGGCGTGCGGGCGCACCATCATCATCGCCGAGCACCGACTTCATTTTCTGGCGGATCTCGCCGACCATGTCCTCTATGTCGACCAAGGTCGAATCGAGCATGTCTGGAACGCGGAAGAGTTCTTCTCAATGCCTCCGGAGCAAAGAAAATCACTCGGTCTACGCTCTCCGGAGGAAACGGAGACCGATCTTCCCAAGCTCTCCTCTGCCGCTCCTTCCCTAGCATCGCCTCCGCAAAGCGGTCTGTTCGTCGAGCGATTGGATTGTCATTTCCAAGCTCCCAAGCAGTCGACCGCTCCGAGCGGAGGGCTCCTCGTCAAAAATCTCCATATCCCGCTCGGCAGCATTGTCGGCATCGTCGGGAGAAACGGGCTCGGCAAGAGCACCTTCGTCCGCAGCTTGATGGGGTTGGAGCCGCATGCACAGGCTCTGATCCATTGGAATGGAAATACGCTCTCCTCCAAGGAGCGCACCAAGCTCAGCTATCTCGTGATGCAGGATGTCACCCACCAATTGTTTACAGAAAGCGTGCGAAGTGAGGTCGAACTCGGAATGAGTTCGGAGTTTACGCAAAAGGACGTGGATGCGATTTTGCAGAAGCTCGGGATCCTCGAACTGGCGGACAAGCATCCGATGTCGCTCTCCGGAGGACAGAAGCAACGCGTCGCGATCGCTGCGGCGATCTTGTCCGGCGCCAAAATCTTGTGCTTCGACGAGCCGACCAGCGGCATGGACTACGAGAGTATGATGAGCATTTCTCACCTGATTCGGGAATTCCGCCGTCCGGATCTGGTGATCCTGATCATCTCGCATGACCGAGAATTTCTAAACGAGACCGTCGATTCCGTCATCGATCTGACACAATTTGCCCTTCGCGGCATAAAAGGAGGCTCTATGATTTCAAAAATACTGAGCTACGCGAAACAAAAGAAGAAGAATTTCTATCTCTCGATCGCATTGATTCTATGCAGTTCTCTCCTGTGGATCGGCGCGTTCTTATCGGCATATGCACTGATCGACGGACTGATCGCGGGATCGTTGGATCCCCATTCTCTTCTCACCTACGGCGGCATCCTCTTTGTCAGCCTGTTCTTCCACAGCCTGTTCAAATCGATGGGGCTCAAACACTCGCATCTCTTTGCCTACCATGCGCTGGGCGAAATGCGACAAAACTTTGCGGACAAGCTGCTCCACAATCCGCTCGGCTCAACGATGCGACAGACTGCCGGAAGCTATCGCACCAAGATCGTCGACAGCATCGAGCAGATCGAGATCTTACTCGCACATGCCTTTCCGGAAGGGATTCCGCATATCACCACTTCGCTCGTCATCTTTGCTCTGCTCTTTCTGACCGATCTCCGCATCGGACTGTTGGCATTGGTGCCCTTCGTGGCAAGCTTCGTCTTTATGGCGAAGATGTTCCAAAACTCGATGAAGAAAATGGTGCAATATTACGAGGCATCGAAGAATATGAGCAGCAACATCGTCGAGTACATCAGCGGCATCGAGGTCATCAAGATCTTTAACCGCAAAGACACATCGTACGAAAAGGTGACCCGCTCCGTCTTTAACTACCGCGACTTCACGCTGGGATGGTTCCGGGAGAGCTGGAACACGATGGCGATCTGTTTCTCTCTCGCGCCGACTGTCATTCTTCTCGCGCTGCCCTTCGGCATCCTCTTTCACATGCAAGGCAGCCTATCGCTCAGCAAGCTGATTTTGATGTCCCTGCTCTGTTTCGCGGCCACCGCGCCGCTCAGCAAGGTGCAGGTCTTCTTCCCGATCCTCGCGCAGCTGCATCAAAAAATCAATGACCTCGAGCGCGATTTCTATGCCGAGCCCCTCCAATGCGGAGAGGAAGAACTGCCGGATCAACCGGGAACCATCGAATTTGATCAGGTCCGTTTCTCTTACGATGCGACGCCGGTCATCAACAGAGCCGACTTTCACATCGCACCGGGGCAAAAGGTCGCGTTCGTCGGGGAGAGCGGAAGCGGAAAGAGCACGCTCGCCAAACTGCTGATGCATTATTATGATGTGGATGCGGGAGCGATTCGCATCGGCGGCAAAGCGCTCACGGATCTGCGTCTGGAATCCCTCATGAGCAAAATCAGCTATGTGTCGCAGGACAATTTCCTGTTTGATGTCAGCATTCGGGAGAACATCCTCCTGGGCAATCCGAACGCTACGGAAGAGCAGATGATCGCTGCGGCCAAGGCGGCACATATCCATGATTTCATCGTGACCTTGGAGCGGGGCTACGATACGCGCGTCGGCGACAGCGGCAACAAGCTCTCCGGAGGAGAAAAACAGCGCATCTGCATCGCCCGCGCCATCATCAAGGACGCTCCGATCGTCATACTGGACGAGGCGACGTCCTACACCGATCCGGAAAATGAGTATTACATCGAAAAAGCAATCCGCGAGCTGCTGCGCGACAAAACCGTCATCATCATCGCGCACAAACTCTCCAAGATCAAACATTGCGACCGGGTCATCCTGATCGACGCCGGTACGATCGCCGCAATCGGTACGCATGAGGAGCTGCTCTCCCATCCGCTGTACGCAAACCTGTGGAATCGATACATCAGCGCCAAACAATTTGAATTTAAGCTGAGCGGAGGTGGACATGAGTAGCATCTTCCAAAACATTCGCAAAATCGTCAATGGACTCGGGCGTTACAGCAAATATGTGCGATGGGCGTATCTCGTCGCCGTGTTGGAAGCGGGCTTGATCTTCGTCCCTTACGGACTCTTCTTTTACAGTGTGCAAGTCGGTCTCAGCCGAGCGTACACGATGAATGATTTTTATTTCGTGCTCGTCGGAATGATTCTATCGGTCGCGGTACGATCGGTTCTCCGCAGGATCATGGACAAATTGCAGCAGGACAAGGGCTACTATGCATTCGCGGAAAAACGTCTGGAGCTGACCGATCATCTCGCGAAGCTTCATATGGGATATTATTCCGAGGGAAACATCGGCAATATGACCGCCGTCGTCACCACGGACATCACCTTCATCGAAGAAGCGGCGATGATGCAGCTCGCGCTCGCGGTCAGCAACATCGCTTCGATCCTCCCGACCTCGGCGATGATGTTCCTCTACGATTACCGCCTCGGATTGACCTATCTCTTCTTCTTGGTGCTCGCCTTAGTGGCGCTGGAGTATTTGCTCAAAAAAATGCGTTCGAATGCACGTGCCCGCCAGGACAACCTCGGCAAGCTCTCGCACGGCGTCATCAATTATGTGCGCGGACTGCCGACGATCAAAGCGTTTAACATCGGGCAGGAGAAATCCAATGAGATTACCGAAAATATCCAAGAAGTGCAGGAAGGGTCGCTCCGTTTCGTGCGGGACATGTACGGCGCGATGATCTTCTCGGGACTCACGCTGTCGCTCCCGACCGCCTTCATCGCCTCGCTGATGGCGTATTATGCGATGATGGGCAAATTCGATCTCTCCGGGGCGATCGGCATCATCGTCTTCGCCTTCGTCCTCTTCACCCCGCTACAACTGCTCAACACTTCCGCTGAGATGTTGGAGCTAGGAAAAGCGAGTATGGAACGATTTGAAGAGTTGATGAAGACGCCGGAACTGCACAATCGCTCGGACAATCCATTCCAACCCGAGACAATGGAAATCGAGTTCAAACATGTCAGCTTCGCCTATGAGAAGAAGACGGTACTGCAAGACATCAATTTGCACATCCGGCCCAAGACCTTCACGGCGCTTGTCGGGCGCAGCGGCAGCGGGAAAACGACCATCGCCAATCTGATCGCCCGCTTTTGGGATGTCGAGGAGGGCGAAATCCTCATCGACGGCGAAAACATCCGTAACATCGCCTTTGAGAATCTGATGGAAAACATCAGCATGGTTTTCCAGAGGGTCTATCTCTTCCACGACACCATCTACAACAACATCGCGTTCGGCAGTGCGAGCGTGACGCGCGAGGATGTCATCGCAGCCGCCAAAAAAGCCCGTTGCCACGACTTCATCATGAAGCTCGAACACGGCTACGACACCATCGTCGGCGAAGGCGGATCCACCCTCTCCGGAGGCGAAAAACAGCGGATTTCCATCGCGCGGGCGATCCTCAAGGACGCGCCGCTGATCCTTCTCGACGAAGCGACGGCGGGAATCGATCCGGAGAATGAAAAATTCATTCAGGAGGCGATCGATGAACTCGTTCGTGATCGCACCCTCGTCGTGATCGCCCACCGATTGGCGACCATCCGCAAGGCGGACAACATCGTCTATTTGGAGGACGGCAAGATCGTCGAACAGGGGACGCACGATGAATTGCTCGCCCTCGGCGGACAGTACAAACGCCAGCATGACTTCTATCTCCAAAATCTGGAAGGATAACCTTCCGATCGCAACTGCAACGGTCCGCTCGATGGCTTTCGTCATCGGCGGACTTTTTTGATCGACGGGCGTCGGTACGGTGGTGCGCCGGTACGACGCTCCATTGGTACGACGCTCCGTTTGCATCGAAGGATGCGCCACGACGCAGTCTGTGTTAAGATGAGCATGTCCCGATTTGGAGGTACGTTTATGAAAATCAATCTGAGAAGTGATACGGTCACCAAACCGACCGTCGCGATGCGCATGGCGATGATGGATGCGATTGTCGGAGACGATGTCTACGAAGAAGATCCGACGGTCATCGAACTCGAACAGCTGGCCGCGACGATGCTGCACAAGGAGGCGGCGCTCTTTGTTCCGTCCGGCACCTTTTGCAATCAGCTCGCCATCATGACGCACACACGACGGGGAGACGAGATTCTCGTCGGCGATGCGTCACATATTTTGATCCATGAAGTCGGAGCGGCAGCGGTTCTCTCGCAGGTGCAGACACGCAGCCTACACGCACCGCGCGGAATCATCGATCCCGAAGAGCTCCGCCGAAAGATTCGACCGGACGATATCCACGAACCGCCCACCGGACTGATCTGCATCGAGAATGCCCACTCGGCCGGTACCGTGGTGCCGCTGGAGAACATGCAGGAAGTCTACGCGATCGCTCGCGAACATCAAATCCCGGTGCATTTGGACGGCGCACGGCTGTTCAACGCCGCAACGGCATTGCATGTCGAAGCGTATGAGCTCGCTGTTTGCAGCGACTCCGTCAACATCTGCCTGTCCAAGGGGCTCAGTGCGCCGATCGGCTCCCTGCTCGTCGGCACGGAAGAGTTCATCCGCCGTGCACGCAAAAATCGAAAGCTGATGGGCGGCGGAATGCGCCAAGTCGGCACCCTTGCCGCAGCAGGCATTTTGTCCCTTAAGGAGATGACCAAACGTCTCGACATCGATCATGCGAACGCACGCTTCCTCGCAGAAGCCCTCGCCGACATCCCCGGCATCCAAGTGTTCTTCGACCGTTGTGCGATCAACATGGTCTTTTTGACGATCGACTCGCCGATCTCCGACGAAGAATTCGTGCGTCGTCTCGACGAAAAGGGTTTTGTCATCAGCGGCGTCTGGGAAGGCGAATACCGCTTCGTGACGCACAACGACGTCACCCGCGAGGATGCACAGCGCTTCGCGGACTCTGTGCGTGAAATTTTGACGGAGGACATCGTATGATCCCCTTTCGCGCCCGGAATGCGCGTCGTCGTGATCTCGCAATGGGTTTGATCGCCGTCAATGTCTTGTTCTACGGGCTCGATTTCATACTCAAGATGATGGGATTTGATCTCTTTATGCATATGAGCAAGATCAACCCGCTCATTGCGACCGGAGAATTCTGGCGTTTGTTTACGGCGACCTTCGCTCACCTCGATTTTCTTCATCTGCTCAGCAACATGTGGGGAATCTGGATCTTTTGGAACATCAACCTTAGATTTTATGGCAACCGCAAGCTTCTCGTCATCTACCTGATCTCGGGAATCGGCGGCTCGCTGCTTTCCTATGCCTTTAGTCCAGCCATCTCCCTCGGTGCCTCCGGCTGCCTCTATGGCTTGTTCGGAGCCAATCTCTACCTGCTTCGCCGCAATCCGCAGGCCTATCGCAACATCTTTTCCGGCGACATCCTGATCATCCTCGGCATCAACCTCTTTCTCTCCTTCACCAACAGCAACATCGACCTGGCGGGGCATCTCGGCGGCTTGGTCACGGGATATTTCCTCGCGGCTTGCGTAGGCGTGTACGGCGAGCGTCCGTTTACGCGCAACCGCGTCCTGATGCAGATCTCACTCGGAGCAGTGCTCTCCGTACTGTTGGTCGCTTCGACCTTGCGCCTGCTGACGCCTCGCACCTATTTCGAAGCGGTACAATACAAGCTGATCTTGAAGGACATCCCCGGAGCGATCTCCAAGGTCGAACAGGGCATAAAAAAGTTCCCCGATTCCGAGGAACTCATTCTGGTGCGCGATCAACTGTATCGTTTGCTGCCCTAGCGCTAGCGCACGGTGATCACGGTCGCCCCTGCACCGCCTTCGTTGTATGCCGCCAGCTCAAAGGAAGCGATGTGCGGGTGGGCGGAGAAATAATCATGCAGTCCTTTGCGGAGTGCGCCGGTGCCTTTCCCATGTATGATGCGCACCTTGTCCAAACTGGACGACAGCACTTCGTCGATGTATTTGTCCAATGTCGCGATCGCTTCGTCGATATTCTGCCCGCGTACATCGATCTCCGGGCGAACCGAAGCCGATTTGAGTCCGGTCGGGCGGAAGGTCGTCTGCCCCGATTCGACCGGAGCGGCACGGCGCAGGAAGGCGACCTGCGAATCTTTGACCTTCATCTTGAGAGAGCCGACGATCACTTCGAGCTCTCCTTT
>JAUMWO010000086.1 GCA_030529605.1 Bacillota bacterium
CGATGCTGCCGCTGTGGTCGGCGCTGAAGTCTGTGTGGCCGGACCGCCGCAGGCACCAAGTAGCAGTGTCAAAAGCACAATGATCGCTACGATGGATTTTCTGTGTTTCATGTTTCCTCCTACATCATTCTATTTTCCAAATGTCCTTCTGCCTGAAGCAGAAGTTCATATAAGGAACGAAGCATTTCTTCCGACGCATTCCACATCCCACGCTGATTCGCTTCCAGGAGCGTTTCGATCATGGAATGCATCGCCTGCGGATTGTTTTGCTCAAAGAATTCCTGCATCGCTGCGTCCAATAGATACTTTTCCGCCAAGGCGTCGTACATCCAGTTATCCAGGACCTTGACCGTCGCGTCCCAACCGAGCGCGTAGCGAAACATCTTGGAAAAATCGCCGGCCGCTTTGTATCCATGCACTTTCATCGACTCGATCCACTCTGAGTTGAGCACGCGGCTCCGATACACATATTTGAGTTCCTGATCCGCCGTCCGAATCTTCACTCGATCCGGATCGCTCGAATCCCCACAGTACATCTCCGGACGACTGCCGGTCACCCGCTTCACCGCGCCGGCCAGACCGCCATGGTATTGATAATAGTCGTCCACACTCAGGATGTCCGTCTCTCGGCTCGTCGCATTTTGAATCGTCGCCTCCACGCGAGACAATCGCTTCTCGAACCCTCTGCGCGAGAATACGACCTCATCCCGTCCGTAGACATAGCTTCCCCAGTTCAAAAACACATCTGCAATGTCCTCCGGTTCTGACCACGCGCTCTCATCCACCACATGGCTCACACCCGCGCCATAAGCACCCGGCTTGCATCCAAAAACACGATAGAGCGCCTCCCTGCGCGCGATCGCCGGATCGATTCCCGCTTCGATCGCATCGCGCTCATCCGCTGCGACATGACGCTTCACGAAGTTCTCCTCTTCGCTTTCCTCCAATGCCTCGACCATCGCGACCGCCTTGTCGAGCATCGAAATCTGGTGCGGAAAGATATCGCGAAACACCCCGCTGATCTTGACCGTGACGTCGATGCGCGGCCGTCCGAGCTCCGAGGTCGGAATGACGCGAAGACTGCGGACGCGTTGTGTCCCGGGCTCCCACTCCGGTTCGAGCCCCATCAGATAATAGATTTCCGCGAGATCATCTCCCTTGCTTCGGATTGTGGACAGGCCCCAAAGAACGATGGCGACGCTCTCCGGATATTTCCCGTAGCGACGAAGATGTTCTTCCAACATCTGATCTCCAAGCACCATTCCCGTTCGCCAAGCGGACTTAGTCGGAACCGCGAGCGGGTCGATCGTATAGAAATTCCGTCCCGTCGGAAGGAGATCCGCGCCGCCGCGTGACACATTGCCGCTTTTCCCCGGGAGAATAAATTGCCCCGAGAGTCCGCGAATCAAAGATTCCGCTTCGCCGGAACAAGCCTTTAGATTCGGGATCAGGACATCGATCATATAGTGAAGCGCAATGCGGAGTTCATCGGATGCGACACCTTCCCGTTGCAACCAATTGACGATCCGGGAATCCGTCTCTTTCGCGCCCCCCACGGTTTCAACATCCGATTCCATCGCCGCCACGATGCCTTCCACCATGCGCCTCAGGTCGTCCTTCAACCGGGCGAGCAAATCGCCGTTTCGTTCGCCGTTGCCCCCCTGCTCCAATCCTTCCGCGGGATCACTCGGGGTGGGATCTTTCGGAGCAATGCGCTCCGGTGAAGCAACCAATGCTTCGTAGTCGTAACCTCGGGACGCAACATAAGCCTCGACCAGCGAAGGAATGTCCCCATTTCGCACGCGCATCAACACCAGCAACATCTCCGCCAGATCCGCTCCCGTCGGCGCTTCGCCGAGCACGTGAAGTCCCTTCGTGATGTAGTTGTTTTTGATTTCATAAAGATATTTCCAGAGTCGCGCCAGCAAATCCTCACGCGCCGCCGACTCCAAATCCAGCCCCAAGTCGCTGTCGAGATGAAGCGCTCGAATCTGCTCGAGCACCTCGATCCAGTATGCCGTCGTCGACTCGATTCCTTCGTAGCACGCTTTTTCATACTGCGAGATCGCAAGCTCCAAATTTTCCAGATCATCGTAATCCTGCACGAAGGACAGCCGCGGAATCAAATAGTCGATGATCGCAGCCGAAGCCCGTCGCTTCGCAATCGTCCCTTCCCCCGGATTCTTGATGATGTAATAATAAAAATTCGGCATCGCTCCCAGCAGACGATTCGGCCAGCAATCTTCGCCAAGCCCCACCGATTTTCCCGGCAGAAATTCGAGTGTCCCGTGCGTCCCGACATGAAGATAGGCATCTGCCTTCCACACATTTTTTAAGTAGTGATAATACGCGATGTATTGATGATGCGGCACCAGATCCGGACTGTGCGTGATCTTGTCCGGATCATCGCCAAACCCGCGCGCAGGCTGTATCCCGATGAACAGGTTTCCATTTTCAAATCCGGGGATGCGAATCCCGCCGTCCTCGACCAAAATCTCCCCCGGAGCCTCTCCCCACGCAACAGTCACCTGTTCGCGAGCCGCGCTCGACATCGCCTCGAACATCGCACGATACTCCGGTTCGGGCAGGTACAACGTTCGATCCGCTTTCGCCTCAACATCCACCCACTCCCTCTCGTTGGTACCGTGGCGCATGACATCCGCGAGCAAATCATCTCCCGTCTCGTAACGACGTTCAACCCGATATCCCTCTTCCGACAATCGATCGATCAGCTTCGCAACGCTACGGAATGTATCGAGCCCGGACGCCGTTCCGATGTTGGAATCACTCGCAGGATAGTTATGCAGAATGATTGCGATTCGTTTTTCCTGATTCTTCTTTTGCCGCAACGCGCCATAGCGCATCGCCATTTCCACGATTGTTCCGATCCCACTTGCAAACGGGCTGTGGTACGGAATATCCAGTTCCCCCCCGACCCGCTTTTCCTTGTGCGAGATCAGCTGCCCCATAATCTGTCCGTCAAACTCCGGCATCACCACATTCATCGAATAATCAATCTGCGTCAGTCCGATCGTCGACTTTTGCCAATCTGCGCGCGTCCCCGTCGAGCTGAACCCCTTGATGATCGGCAAATTGAACCGTTCCAAATCGGTGATCGTATCGGGCGCCATGCTGCTCACCCCCGTATTGATCGAAAAACCCGCCAGATTTATGACCGCCTCGATCACAGGCTCACCTGACGGACAGAGCAAATCCGTAAACGCCTGCTTGAACGGACGTGAAGCGATGTCCGAACCCGGTACGGAATAAAAATACATCGGGATCATCCGCACTCCGCGGCGCTCCCCTTCCTCCACGATGGCATCGACCATACGAACATTGCCCGACACGAATTGGCTGCGATAGAAAATCAGACCGATGTTCTGTTTCCGAGGAGGGCATGTCTTGGCGAAATCCTCATACCGCACAAAGACCTGCCCTCGATAATAGATCGCCTCGGTCGGCACCTCAATACAAGCGGCTTCCGCATACGTCGTCCTCTTGATTCGGTTGGCAAGATGAAGGAACAGACGCACATAATTCTCCGCGCCCCCGTTAAAAATAAAACGTTCGATGTCATCACAAAACTCTTTGCTCTGCCCCGACATCTTGCGCAACTTTTTCGTATCGCGCATCACCGAAGACTGAATATGAACCGGAACATTTCTTTCTTTTGCCAACGTTAAGAGGGAATCGATGTCGCCGTCACCGAAGTAAGTGCCCATCAGAGTCATCAGCACAAAATCTGCCTGCCCCATTTCCTTCGCCATATCGTCCAGACAACGGCTGGTATTCTTGCCGAAGAACTCGATCCGAAAGGCGTTCGGGTAACGCTCATTCAATGTCTCTGCCGCTTTAGCAAAGTTGATGTATTCTCCGTCAGAAGTCGTATAGTAGAGAACGCGAAACATATTACTCCTTTCGCCGCATCGCTGCGATTATTTCCGATTCGGACACTTCATCCATTTTGATATAACTACCCGCCGCAATTTCCGCGAGATCGCGCATCACTTCCAGCGGAAAACGCGATCGCTCATAATCCAGGAAATGCACGCGCACCCCTTGCATTTTAAGCCTCGATGCCTGATGCTTCGCTTCTTCTACCGGACCGGATTCGCCGATCGAGCGATTGGCGCGACCGTCGGAGATGATGAAAATCCGAAAGATTGCTTGCGGTTGCTTCACTTTCACCGATCGGACATAATCCGCCAATCGCTCCAGCCCCAAGGAAAGCGGCGTGTTTCCACCCGTCGGCAGATGCTCAAGCTTCTTCTTCGCCAAAGTCAGACTGCGCGTCAAGGGAAGCAGGATCTCCGCGCGATCCCTCCGAAAGGCCAATAAAGCGACGTGATCGCGACGCACATAGGAACGTTTCAGCAGTTCAAACACGGCTCCTTTGACTGCATTCATGCGGCGATTTACCGCCAACGAACCGCTCGAATCGATCAAGATCACGACATGGTGCCCCACGCCACGCTCTCTCACCTTACGGCGAAGGTCCGATTTTCGAAGAATCATCCCTCCCGTCGTCTCACCGTTACGGCGCTGTGCCTGATACGGAGCCGCCTGCATCAAAGTGCCGAACAGGTCAATGTCACGAACATCTTTCGACAATTCGGTACGAACCTTGCGACCGCTCATATCCTTGGTGATCGCTTTCTCCTTTCGCCCGACGCCGAGAAAATCCGTTTTCCAGCGTTTTCTCTGCTCGGCAAACGTAGGAAGTGTCTCCTCACCGACAGCAAAGACCTCGTCTTCCCTCTCTTGACTGCCATCACCTTGTAGCGAATCTTGAGATGAACTTGGATTCTCCGCCCCCGCATCCGCGCTTGAATTCTCTCCTTGGGTAGGTGGCTCCTTCGCAGGCGGATTCTTCTGATGCGGAGGAGCCGAAGAAAGAGGCGGTGCGGAAGGAGGCGGAGAAGAAGGAGATGTGAGAACGCCACGCAGTCCAAGTGCCAAGTCCAGGGCAACGCGGACATCCTCTTCGTACACAAGCCGTCTCTCATTCCAAGCAGCATTGGCGCAGGCGATTCGATAGACTGCCGATTCCAGATGATTTCCGCGGATCGATCGCGAATTGAATTCTTCGACAATCTTCACCTTATGCGGGAACGACAAATAGACTTCGCCGACCAGGCGCTTCGCCCGGTCGATGCGGTCGCGAAGCACCGAGTGCTCCGCTTGATAATGTTTGCTTTCCGCTTCCGGGCAACGCTCAAACCGGAGCTCGGATTCGATGATACGACAACGCGTTTCCATATCTTCCAAGCGTTCGGTCGAAACAATCATAGAAAAGAAATCGAGGACGGACTCCGGCTCCTGCGTCTCCTGCCAGTTCATCGTCGCCAACACGCCGTAACGCAACGGCCGATATGCACGCAATCCGCGACGCGGATCGTAAAAGAATTTCCCGCTTTCCACGATGATCTGCAATGTCTTTCGATTCATACGCCCGACCTCATCGACGAACAGCAGATTGCCGTCAGCGCGTTCGAGCAATCCCTTCTCGCCTTCGAGATGACCCGTCGCCACCGTTCGCTCGAGATCGATCTGCGTGTACAATTGCTCTTCGCTGACTCCCGCAGGGCATCGCGTCAGTCGCACCCCCAAGGATTCGAGACTCGACACCAACCGCGTCTTACCGCTCCCTCCCTCCCCGAGGATCAAGAGCGATCCGATCGCGGGGTCAATGCAAAGCAGGAGCAAGGCCCGCTTCGCCCTTTCATTGCCAAGAATTCCTAAGAATGGAACCATCGCTTTTCTTCCAGCAGTTGCAACAATTGCTCTCGGGTCAGCGCGGCGTCGTCGAACGGCAGCTTGCGCATTCGATGCGGCAGAACGTAGGTTAAGGCTTCGAGCACATCGTCCCGATTGACTCGATCTCTGCCCGCAAGCGCCGCGATGGTGATCGCGACCTTAAGCGCAGTGATCTCCCCGCGATGGCCCTCCAACTCCAAAGCAATGCAGGCGCGGACAATACATTCCAGCATATCTCGTTCGTAACGCACCAGCGGCAGCAGACATTTCGCCTCCGCTATGCGCTCGGTCAACTCCTCTTCCGCGGTACGAAACGACTCGTAAAACGCCTCGGCATCCGCTTCAAACGCAATGCGGCGCTCCATCAGCAAGATTCGATCTTCCGGATTCGTTTCCGAAACAACATCGACGACCAAACCGAACCGATCGAGGAGCTGTGGACGCAAATCGCCCTCCTCCGGATTCATCGTCCCGATCAGGACAAATCGAGCAGGATGCCGGAAGCTGATCCCTTCACGCTCGATGTGGTTCACACCCATCGCTGCGGCATCCAGAATGATGTCGACGATGTGATCGTCCAGCAGATTGATTTCGTCGACATAAAGAATGTTCTGATTTGCCATAGCCAGAATGCCCGGTTCGAACGCTTTGACACCGCTTCGGATCGCTCGCTCGATGTCGATCGAGCCGGCGACACGGTCCTCCGTCGCGTTGATCGGGAGCTCGACTACGCGCATCGGAGTATCGGTTGTCTCTACAACGCCTTCCTCTCGCTTGCTCGCACATTCTTCACAAAAATGTCCCTCGTCTTCCAAGTTGCAGCTAAAAAAACAACCGTCCACGGTTCGTCGAAGCGGTAACACATTGCTCAGACTTCGCACCAAGGTCGACTTGGCTGTCCCTTTCGCGCCGCGCATCAACACGCCGCCGATGGAAGGATTCACAGCATTGAGTAACAGCGCTCTCTT
>JAUMWO010000087.1:0-3373 GCA_030529605.1 Bacillota bacterium
ACGGAGCGGTCGATATGTCGCAGGATTTCTTCGGAAAAGAGACCAATCTGACCGTCTCAGCGCAGCTGGAGGGAGAGACCTTTGCGCAAGCATTCCGCAACATCTACACCTTCGGTCCGACCTTCCGGGCGGAGAATTCCAATACCAAGCGCCATGCGGCGGAGTTCTGGCAGATCGAGCCGGAAATCGCATTCGCCGACCTCGACGACGACATGGACCTCGCAGAGGATATGATCAAGCACATCATCACCCATGTGCTCGAGACATGTCCGGAGGAGATGAAGTTCTTTAACGAGCGCATCGCGCCGGGCGTGCTGGATCGTTTGATCTTTGTACGCGACACAAAATTCGGACGCATCACCTACACCGAAGCGATCGAGAAATTGGTCGCGTCGGGGCAGGAATTTGAATACAAGGTCGAGTGGGGCGTCGCTCTTCAGACCGAACATGAGAAGTATCTGACCGATGTGGTATATCAGATGCCGCTTTTCGTACGCGATTATCCGAAAGACGTCAAGTCCTTCTACATGCGCCAAAACGACGACGGCAAGACGGTGGCGGCGATGGATATGCTTGTTCCGGGCATCGGCGAGATCATCGGCGGTTCGCAGCGCGAGGAGCGTTACGACCGATTGCTCGCACGCGTCGAAGAACTGGGCCTCCCGATGGAGCAGTACTGGTGGTATCTCGAACTCCGCAAATACGGTACGACCAAGCATGCCGGATTCGGTCTCGGTCTCGAGCGACTGATCATGTACATCACCGGCATGCAGAACATCCGTGATGTTATCCCGTTCCCGCGGACGGTCGGAAGCGCGGATTTCTAAGCGAACGGAATTCCAAAGGCTGCGCGTTTCCTGTGAGGATGCGAGCGGCAAAACCAAACGGCAACATGAAATTCAGATAAAAGAGGTTGTAGTATGAAACGAATTTTGATCACAGGTGCCTGCGGGCAGATCGGAACGGAGCTCGTAGCGCTCCTGCGCAAAGAGTACGGAGTGGAAAATGTCGTTGCTTCGGGACGCAATCTGTGTAAGGATCCTTCTGTATGTGAGGGCGGGCTGTTCGAGCGCGTCGACGTCACGGATGCAAAAGGGATGGCCGCATTGGTCGACAAGTATCGCGTCGATACGATCATCAATTTGGCCGCGCTCCTTTCCGCAGTGGGTGAGTCCAAACCGCAGATGCTCTGGGATGTCAATATGAACGGGCTGTACAACTGCCTGGAGATCGCGAGAGAAAAAGGCGGCATCCAAGTCTTTACACCGAGCTCCATCGCAGCATTTGGACCGACCACACCTCGCGATAAGACACCGCAAGTCACGATCCAGAGACCGACGACGATCTACGGCGTCTCCAAGGTGGCAGGCGAGCTCCTCAGCGATTACTACTTCCACAAATTCGGCGTCGATACACGCGGCGTGCGTTTCCCCGGCCTGATCTCCTACGCGGCGCTTCCGGGCGGCGGAACGACGGACTATGCGGTGCACATCTACTACGACGCGCTGCAACAGGGCAAATTCAGCTGCAACCTCAAAGCGGACACCTATATGGATATGATGTATATGCCGGATGCGCTCAATGCCATCGTTCAGCTGGCGGAGGCGGATCCGAAGCGTCTGATCAACCGAAATGCGTTCAACATCACGGCGATGAGCTTCTGTCCGGAAGACATCGCGGCGGAGATCAAGAAGCATATCCCGAATTTTGAGATCACATACGAAGTGGATCCGATCAAGCAGGCGATTGCAGACTCTTGGCCGAACTCGCTGGATGACTCGGCGGCACGGGAAGAGTGGGATTGGAATCCGGTCTACAAACTCGACAATATGACGGCGCACATGCTGAAAGAACTGCGCGTCAAACTCGGCGTGATTTAGACGCGCCGGCACAGAATCATCAGGTCAATAGAGATTTCGTCGGGAGCTTGCGGGCTCCCGATATATTCGGAGGATAGTTTGAAGCAGATCATCGAATGTGTCCCAAATTTCAGTGAGGGACGCGATCAGGAGAAGATTGAGAAGATTTTGAAGGCTTTCCGCGGCAAGGAAGGGGTCGTATTGCTCGACCACTCCAGCGATACGGATCACAACCGCACGGTCGTTACGGTCGTCGGCGAGTATGAACCGCTCAAAAATGCGGTTGTCGAGGCGATGGGCATCGCATGCGAGCTGATCGATCTCCGCGTGCATGAGGGACAGCATCCGCGTATGGGGGCGACCGATGTCGTACCGTTCATTCCGATCCAAAACGCGACGATGGACGAGTGCATCGCATTGTCCAAGGAAGTGGCGGAGGCCGTACACAGTAAATTCGGAATTCCGAGCTTTCTCTACGAAAAGTCCGCGACGGCTCCGGAGCGGGAAAACCTCGCAACCGTGCGCAAGGGACAGTTTGAAGGAATGGCGGAAAAAATCAAGACACCGGGCTGGCAGCCGGACTTCGGGACGGAGATTCACCCTTCGGCGGGAATCACGGCAATCGGTGCTCGTATGCCGCTGGTCGCGTTCAATGTCAACATCGATTCGCTCAATGTGGATGTCGCGACGGCGATCTCGAAAAATGTGCGTCATCTGAGCGGCGGGCTTCGCTACTGCAAAGCGATCGGCATCGATCTGTCCGCGCATGGCAAGACGCAGGTCAGCATGAACATGACCGACTTTACCAAGACTCCGCTTTATCGTGCCTATGAGCTCATCGGTATCGAAGGACGTCGATACAACACCAAGATCGTCGAGTCCGAAGTGATCGGCCTGGTACCGAAGGAAGCGCTCACCAACACGCTCGACTTCTATCTCCAGGATGCGGATTACGACAAAAACGACTTTGACTTCATCGCGAAGAAAGCGGTCGAGATGCTCAAAATCGTGGACTTCTCGGTCGATCAGATCCTCGAGAAGAAGATTCAGGATTGCGCGAAATAGCAAGAGCTCCGATGCACGGGGCGTGTGACCGATGCGCTGCCGCAAAAGCGGTACAGAAATAGGCGAAACAGAGGTATTATGAAGGGTTTGTTGATTTACAATGCGGCGGAACTCGTAACGCTCCGAGGTCCCAAGGATCCCAAGAACGGAGGGAAGTCCGGTGCGGCGATGAGCGAGATCGGAGTGCTTTGCAATGCATCCGTGCTGTGCGAAAACGGGGAGATCGTGGAAGTGATCGAAGACAGTGCTTCGATCTCACCGGATGCGTACCGATCGAAGGGATATGAAGTGATCGATGTATCCGGCAAGACCGTGACACCGGGATTTGTCGACTCACATACCCATCTGGTATTCGGTGGGTACCGAGAGGACGAATACAATTGGAGACTCGGCGGTGTGAGCTACATGGAGATCATGAACCGCGGAGGCGGTATCATCAACTCGGTGCG
>JAUMWO010000087.1:3383-6679 GCA_030529605.1 Bacillota bacterium
CGAGGGAAGCATCGGAGGACGAACTCTTCGCACTCGGCGTCAAGCGACTCAATTCGATGATCGGTTTCGGTGTGACCACCGTCGAAGGAAAATCCGGTTACGGGTTGGATCGCGAGACGGAGCTCAAGCAGCTTCGGGTAATGAAGCGTTTGAACGAGGTTTCTTCGATGGATTTGGTCGCTACATTTATGGGGCCGCATGCGCGTCCGGTCGAATACAAGGACAATCCGCAAGGATTTATCGACGAGATGATTCGCTTGCTCCCCGAGGTGGCGGCGACCGGGATCCCGGTCTTTGCGGACATCTTTTGTGAGCGCAATGTCTTCTCTGTCGACGAGTCGCGCCAATTCCTCAAAGCTGCGCGCGAAGCGGGTTTCAAGCTCAAGATTCACGCGGACGAGATCGTGACGCTCGGCGGAGCCGAGCTGGCGGGGGAACTCGGAGCGACTTCGGCGGATCATCTGCTGCAAGCATCGGATGCGGGACTGGCGGCGATGAAGGAGGCCGGTGTCGTGGCGACGCTTCTGCCGATCACGGCATTCTCGCTACGCGAGGATTATGCGCGCGCCCGACACATGATCGACAGCGGCATGACGGTCGCGATCGCAACGGACTTCAATCCGGGCAGCTGTTTCTCGGAATCCGTGCCGCTTTTGATCGCATTGGCGACCAATCATATGAAAATGACGGTGGAGGAGATGTTGACCGCGCTGACGATCAACGGCGCTGCGGCGCTCGGTCTGGCGGATCGCATCGGATCCATCGAAGTTGGAAAGCAGGCGGACTTGTTGGTGCACGAGTTCCCGAGCTATAAGTTCCTGCCGTATCACATCGGCGTCAGCACCGTAGAAAAAGTAATCAAGAAAGGCGTGATGATCTTGGACCGCGAGTCCGATCGACCGCTCTAATGGAGGAATCATGTTACGTGAAATGACTTTGCCGACCTTTGTCGAGAAATTGGCTTCGAGCGACCCGGTACCGGGCGGTGGAAGCGTCGCCGCACTCTGCTCCGCGCTCTCCTGCGCGCTCGGCTCGATGGTGGCTCGTCTCACGACGGGCAAGAAGAATTACGAGGAGCATACGGAGTGCATGAACAAGCTGATCTTGGATCTCGATGCGCGCTCGGCCGACTTTATGCAGCTGATCGACAAGGATGCTTCGAGCTTCGACGGCGTGATGAAGGCGTTCAAAATGCCGAAGGACACCGAGGAGCAAAAGGCGGCTCGCACAGCGGCGATTCAGCAGGGGATGAAAGAAGCATCGCAGGTGCCGCTCGAGGTGGCCGAGAAGGGAGCGCTTCTCTTTGAACCGCTCGAAACTCTGGTCAAAAACGGAAACGCCAATGCGCAGACGGATGCGCTGGTCGGCACGATGCTGGCTCGTACGGCGATCCTCTCTGCACTGTACAATGTAAAAATCAACCTCGGTTCGATCAAGGACGAGGAATTCGTGCGCAAGACTTCCGCTCGCGTAGCCGAGTTGGAAAAATTGGCAGTCGAGCGCGAAGGAGCGATTCTCGCGCAGTCTACGCTGTAGGAGGTGTCATGTACAAAATCATCGCGGATAGCGCGGCGGATATGGACGAAAGGCTACTGGAACGATATCCGGTATGCCTGATTCCATTCAAACTCTATGTCGACGGAAGGGAATACCTGGACGATGCGGCACTCGATGTGGACGCATTTGTTCAAGCGTTTACCGATTCGCCGAAAGCGCCGAAATCCGCTTGTCCGTCTCCTGACGATTTCCTGACGGAACTCGAAGGTGCGGAGGAATACTACATCGTCACCATCACTTCCAAATTGTCCGGAACCTACAATTCTGCTGCATTGGCAGAAAAAATGTTCCGTGAAGAGGGGCGCGCCGGACGCGTCCATGTCTTCGACAGCAAGGGGGCCGGCTCCGCCGAGACCCTGATCATCAAAAAGATTCACGACTTGAAGCGCGCCGGTAAGTCCTACGACGAAGTGGTCCGCGAGGTGGAGGCGTACATCGACGGAATGCGTCTGTACTTCATCTCGGAGTCGCTCGACAATCTGGTCAAAAACGGCCGAATCTCGCGCTGGAAGGGTCTGCTGGCTTCGACGCTGCACATTCTTCCGATCATGGGCGCAGAGGACGGTGAGATCAAACTCATCGAGAAAGTGCGAAATCTCAACAAGGCGTATCAGCGCCTGGTCGACATCGTGGCGCGTGAGATCGAGGCGGGCAGCAAGCGCTTCGTCGCGATCACGCATGTCGGCAATCTCGAGCGCGCGACCGAGATGGTCAATCAGCTGATCGAGCGCACGGGGCTCAAAATCGAGAATTTCCTGACGGTGAAGGCGGCGGGCCTCACTTCGATGTACGCGGACCGTCGCGGCATCATCGTCTCTCTCTAAGGGAGCATTCGATGGATCTGTTCGACTGGAAAGGGGAGCGGGCGGAGCAGGCTCCGCTCGCCGAGCGAATGAAGCCGCGCACGGTCGACGAGTTTGTCGGTCAGGCGGCGATCATGGCGGAGGGCAAGCTCCTTCCGTCGATGATTCGCAACGACCGGCTGGGCTCGATCATCCTGCACGGTCCGCCCGGATGCGGCAAGACTTCGCTCGCGCGCATCATCGCCAACACGACGGCAGCGAGCGCCGACTTCATCACGCTCAATGCCGTGACCTCCGGCGTCAAGGACATCCGCGAGGCCGTGGATCGCGCCAAGGAAAATTCTTCCCTTTACGGCAAGCGCACCTTCGTCTTTATCGACGAAATCCACCGCTTCAACAAACTCCAGCAGGACGCGCTCCTGCCTTATGTCGAGAGCGGACAGATCACGCTGATCGGCGCGACGACGGAGAACCCGTATTTCGAGGTCAATTCGGCGCTGATCTCCCGGTCGACGATCTTCCGGCTGACTCCGCTGTCCGACGCCGACATCGTGTCGCTATTGCATCGCGCGCTCGCTGACGTGGATCGCGGTCTCGGCACCTACCGGATCGCCGTGGACGAAGAAATCCTCGAAGAGATCGCGGCTCTCGCGAGCGGGGATGCGCGCCGCGCTCTCAACATCCTCGAGATGGCCGTGAACTCCAAGCCCGCCCTTGCGCGCGAGATTCGCATCGAACGCTCGGACATCCTCGACACCCGCAAGGGGCAGTACGACAAAAAGGGCGACAATCACTACGACATCGTCTCCGCTTTCATCAAATCGATGCGCGGGAGCGATCCCGACGCAGCGCTGCATTATCTCGCGCGCATGATCGCCGGAGGAGAGGACCCGCTGTTCATCGCGCGCCGCATCGTCATCTGCGCCTCCGAAGACA
>JAUMWO010000003.1:0-29121 GCA_030529605.1 Bacillota bacterium
CTTCAGCATCAATACACAGGGAGAAACCATTCTTGAAGCGATTGAAATGGCACGGGACGCGATCGGGCTAATGGGAATCGATTTAGAGGATGACGGAGAGACGATACCGGAAGCGTCGAGTGTAGTAACTGTTCAAAAAAATGCACCATCTGAATCGACCATTTCTCTGGTCGATGTCGATTTTGCCGAGTATCGCAGAAAGCACGACTTGCGAACGGTGAAGAAGAACTGCACCATCCCGTCTTGGCTCAATTACGAAGCAGAGCGCGCTGGCGTGAATTTCTCTGCCGTCCTTCAAGCAGCACTCAAGAATGAACTGAACCTCCCGAGTCGATAACGACACGATTGACTAACCATATAAAAAGAGGATAATCTCATCAAGGTAACTGGCGCAAGCTTAAATGAGGCGCCCAAAATAGCTCCTCGACAGCGAGTCCTGAGAGGGGCTTTTTGTTTAACCCAAACCGCGTTTTCAGGAGTCCTTATGCAAATCACGAGCTATAAAAAGAAAGACGGTAAAACCTATTATATGTTTCAGGCATATGTAGGGATGGATCCGCTAACCGGCAAGCAAAAACAGATCACGCATCGACAAAACCGTCACCAAGGGAGAAAACGGCGCGATCATCAACGAAGCCAAAACGGAGAGCGGCATCCGTACGATCAGTTTAGACAATGGCACCGTGAGCAGGCTCGCTGCGTGGAAAGAACAATCTGAATCCGATCTGGTGTTCCCCAGCAAGCGCGGTAAGCATATTACGTATACGCGGCCGCGAAAGGAACTGAATCGAGTAATCAAAGTTTTTGATCTAAAGCCTCTCACGACGCACGGTCTTCGCCACAGCCATTGCTGTTTGCTGTTCGAGGCTGGTGCATCGATCGCACAGTTACAACAAAGACTCGAACATGCCGACGCCAAGATCACCCTGTCAATCTATAACCATGTGACAAAGAAAAAAGAGACCGAGTCAGCAGAACTTTTCGCGAGTTACCTTAGTCAAAAAACTTAGTCAATTTGATAGAAGGATTGATTTTACAAAGATTACATCCAACAAAGATTCAAAATCATACGCTCCCGCCATTGAAAATAGCCATTCACCGCACAAATGCTTATGATTAGCTGTGCAGAGGAATGGCTTTTTTGTTGCCTTTTCCCCATGCTACAATGAAACCAAAGGAGGCTTTATGAAGATCACTTTAGCAGCGGTGGAACAACGGGAAGATATGCGCTTTGCAATCGATCAAATCCGGCGATTGGCTGAGCAGGAAGCCGCAAAGGGAACCTCACTCCTTCTCTTTCCGGAAGCCTTTTTTCAAGGTTTTGAAGGATTGAATTTCAACTATGAGCACGACCTCTCCGTCGTCGTCAGCGAGAGAGGCACGGAGATCAACGAAATCCGGCGCATCTGCCGCGAAGCGGGCATCGCGATCGGATTCGGTTACTACGAAATGAGCGGCGGAGTCTTTTACGATAGCTATCTGGTCCTGAATTCGGCGGGAGAAACGCTAGCGAATTATCGGCGGCGCAATGCCGGCTGGAAAGAACCGCACGCAAATGCGGACTACCGGGAAGGCAAGGAATTTACCACCTTCGAATTCGGTGGATACCGCTTCGGTATCGTGATTTGCGGCGACATGTTCTCCGACGAACATTTGACCGGAATTGCCGCCGTCGAGTGTGACTGCATGCTCTGGCCGGTCTATGTCGACTACCAAAAAGAGCAATGGGAAGAGGAGTATCCGGAGTACCTCAAACAAACCGCGATTCTCGGGATGCCTGTCGCCTTCGTCAACGCCTATGTCGATGACAGCGTGAGCGAGCACAAGTGGCCTCGCGCCAAGGGGGGAGCATTCGTTGCACATCTCGGAAAACCGCTTTATGAACTCCCGATCGACGCACCGGGGACTTTGACGTTTGACCTTTCATGTATCAGCGGCAAATGACCAGCAAATAAGAAGCAAATGACCGGCAAATAAAACTTTCCTGTATTTTCAATACTTCCGGCGATTCCGGGACAGAAAAAATGTAACTCGAGCAAATAAGAAGCAAATGACCGGCAAATAAAAACGCAAATTCGGTCGGATATATGCGACAGAATTTGCGTTGAGTCGTCACGGGGCGGGTCAGTGCGGCAACTCGGCACAGCGCGCACGATCGGGATGGAGCCTGTACGATCGGGACAGCCCCCGCATCAGCGATCAGTCTTCGATCTCGTCGAGCACGGTCGCGGCGATGTTGGCGGCGTGGTCGGAGACCCGCTCGAGATTGCTGAGCATATCGAGGAAGATGATGCCCGAATTGGTGTCGCAACGGCCTTCGTTGAGCCGCTGAATATGCTGCTTGCGGAGAGCCTTCTCCATCTCGTCGACTTCGCCTTCGAGCTCGAGCGTATCCATCGCAAGCGAACGATCCGCCTGTTGCAGCGCTTTGAGCGATAATTCATAAGACTCGAATACAGTGGAGATCATTTCATCGAGTTCACGGACCGCTTCCTCCGAGAAATTAATGTTGTGGTCGATCTTGTAAACAGCAAGTTCCGCGATGTTCTCAGCGTGGTCGCCGACGCGCTCGATGTCGTTGATCGTGTTGAACAACACATCGATGCGGCGCCGATCGTCATGGTCGACATTCGCATTGGATAGCTTGACCAAGTAGTTGGAAATGTCTCGCGTGAGAGCATTGACCGATTTTTCCAAGCGAAAGGTGCGTTCCGTGTCGGTGACGTCCCCCTCCTTCATCGCATGCAGGGCGTGTTGAAGCGATGTCTTTGCGATGTCCGCCATGTGGAGCACTTCTTTGAACACTTGTCCCATCGCGATCTGTGGAGTGCTGAGAATCCGTTCGTCCAGAAAGCGCTGGCCGAGTCCCTCGTTCGCCTCCTCCTCTTTGTTCATCGGCAGGATCAATTTCGACGCCTTGACAATGAGCGCGGAGAACGGGAGGAGCAAGAGCGTGTTGACCACATTGAACAGCGTGTGCGCATTGGCCAGCTGTCGCGCAGGCAGTTCGCTGGTTTGCTGTATGATGCCGAGCGTCAGTTGGAAAAAGAAGACCACAAATACAATGGTGCCGATGAGATTAAACAGCAGATGCATCAACGCGGCGCGTTTTGCCGTCTTGCTGGCGCCGATCGAGGAGAGGATCGCCGTCACACAGGTACCGACATTGGTACCGAGCAGGATCGGGAAAGCGGCGCTGATGGGAAGCGAGCCGCTGCTGGCGAGCGCGATCATAATACCGGTCGTCGCCGACGAACTTTGGACGATCGCCGTGACCACGAGGCCGATGAGGAAGCCTTTGATGACACCGCCGATCGAACCGGTCCCGATCGAGCTGATCATGACTGAGAATCCTTCATACTGCTTGATCGGAGCAAGGGCATCCTTCATGACTTCCATCCCGAAAAAGAGGATCCCGAAGCCGAGGATGATCTCACCGATGATCGTGTTCCGATTTTTCTTGGCGAACATCCGGATCGCGACGCCGACCGCGATCGCGATCGGTGCAAGCATATGGACATCGATCGAAACCATCTGCGCCGTAATCGTCGTACCGATGTTGGCGCCCATGATGATGCCGATGGCTTGGTTGAGCGTCATGATGCCGGCATTGACGAAACCGACCACCATGACCGTTGTCGCAGACGAACTCTGTACGATCGTCGTGACGACCGTTCCGACGAGAACCCCGCGAAACACATTCCCGGAGAGCTTTTCGACGATTTTTTCCAGACGATCTCCCGCGGTCTTTTCGAGTCCCGCACTCATAATCGTCATTCCGTACAAAAACAGCCCCAGCCCTCCGGCAAGCGGCAAAATCAGATCCAGAATCGATTCCATACTTCTCCCTTTATGATGAAATTATTCCTTGATTCCGATGTCGAATTCCACGGTCCCCATGTCCGAGACCAGCGGCACACAGATCACTTCCATATTGGCGGAAGAGATTTCAAGCGTCGTCCCCTTGACGAGGGACGGCGGCGTGATGTCGATGCGCGTCCCGACATTGAACAGCAGGGTCGCCGAGTTGCCCATCACCATATTGCCGAGTTCGGAGAGCGCCGATTTCGCCATATCGTCGATCTCCGCGATCGGCATCCCCATCATCATCCCCGAAGCGACGAGTTTTGCGACCTCTTCGCTGAAACTCAGCGTCGCAGAACCTCGGATGTCGCCCGTGATCCCGAGCATGATGACATATTCCTGCGCTTCATACGGATTTTGGCGGACGAAGGGCTTACCGACATGAAACTTTGCGGGTACGAAGTTGTTGAGCACCTCGATTCCCGCCGTGATAAATGCGTTGACATATTCTGCTTTCACGGCTCACTCCTATGCGTTGACCGCTTTGATCACCGGATATTTCATCACATACTCCAGCATATTGACTTTGGAGTTTTGCACTTCGAAGCGGAAATATCCGGACTGATCGCCGTAGACAATTTCGCTCATCAAGGTCATCAGAACACAAGCATGAGCGACAATGCAAAGATTCACATCCGCATCCAGATCGTATGCGGAAAGAATGTCACGATACTCCGCGACAACGCGTTGGTGCAGCGCTGTCCGGGTTTCGGCTCCCGGGATGGAGTCTTCCATCGGATCGAGGAAGCGAGCCCAAGCGTCCGGCTCATCGCGCTGAATTTCCTCAAAGGTACGACCTTCCCACTCGCCGAAATTGCGTTCGCGCAATCCGGTGCGAAGTGTGACGCCGATGTCGCGACCGTCGGCAATTGCGAGCGCCGTATGATGTGCGCGTTGCAGATCGGAACTGTAGATCGCGTCCAAACGCACGCCTTGCAGCTTGCGAGCGACCTCAGCCGCCTGTCTCTTCCCGTTTTTCGTCAGCGGAGCATCCAGACAGCCCGCAAGCATTCGCTTGACATTGGCTTCGGATTGCCCGTGACGGATGAGATATACCTTCATAGTTGTTTCCATGCGATTTCGATCACATCGCCCTGCGACAAGGGATCCATATAACTCGCCCGCTCACCGTTGAGCGTGAGTTCGAGCATCCCCTGCGGACGAGATCGGTCAAAGTCGATGGCGTCAAAGACATCGACAAAGATCGCATCCTCCTTTATTTGAATCGGCCGTCCGTTGACATACACGGTGATCTCCGGCATCTGCTCACGCAGGAGACGCTCACGTTCCTTGCGTTCCGCCTCGATTTGTGCGCGCAGTTCCGCGTCGAGACGGCGGATGTCGTAGACACCATTGCGCTCGAGCGGCGTCCGGTCGCTGAGCAGCAGTCCATCCTTGGTCAGGATGAAGTCGTCGCCCAGCTCAACCACCCGAGCCAGATCGGCTACGGTCTTGATACCCTTTGTTTCGATGACATCACCGTCGATCAAAATATATTCGCCGGTGCGGTTGATTCCGTTGACCGCGACGTATTCCGCCATGCGCAGCGGCGTCTCACCGAAATACACACAGTCATCCAGCGACACCAGCTGAGAGAGCCGCATCTTGCGCGGCAAGCCTCTCTCGGCAGGAACTACCTGGATTTTGTCTTTGTGTGCGATCGGCGCATCGACTCCGCATCGCTCTCCGTTGACCAGGATGCGCGCCGGCTCCCCAAACTCGCCCTTGATCTCACGGCGCTCCCCATCGACGGTGACGAAAATGCTCTCACCTCGTTCGGAGAGCAGACTGCGTGCATTGAAGCCGGTGAGAAGCAGCGCGTCCGACACCTGCAATACCTTGGTATTGAGCAGTCGAATCGACGCGCCGTTGACCGTCACTTGAATAAAATCGTGATCGCGCTCTTCGAACGCCGTCACGGCGATGCCGATCGGGGTGATGTATTCCGGCCCCTTGAGCGCGCCGTAATCGAACCGGATCTGTTCGAGTTGTTCGATCGACTTGACTGCAACGCGTTCCGGTGCTAAGCCCAGCTCCTCGGCAATCATCTCCTTGAGCCCTTTGAGCAGTGAGCCGCCGCCGATGCAGAAGACCGCCGAAGGCGCTTTGCCGTTCAGATCGCGCACCTTGTCGCAGATCTTGCGTGCGAGCTCCCGTGCGACCGGAGCCATCTTGGCATTGATCTCATCCGAATGCACTTCATGCGGCACGCCGATGACGTCGACGTAGCGGCAGATCTCTTCGGTCGAAGCCGCAATTTTGAGCGCCTCGGCGGCATTGAAGTCCAGCAGATACTCTTCCGCTACGACTTCCGTCATCCGATCCCCTGCGCTCGCGACCATCCCGTACGAATGGATGGTTCCGTCGCGCGAGATCGCGATATCCGAAGTCCCGGCGCCGATGTCGATCAACGCGAGATTGAGCAACCGCAGGCGTCTCGGGATCGCAACATTGATCGCCGCGATCGGCTCGAGCGTAAGGTTGAGCACCCCGACCCCGGCGCGCTTCAACACCGAGTACAGCGAATCGACGACGATGTGAGGCAGGAAGGTCGCGATGATCTCCACCTCGAGCTTGGTGCCACGATGCCCGATCGGATTGAGGATCAGCGCCTCGTCCAAATCATAGCAGACCACCGAATGCCCGACGGTATAGTAGCTCGAAGCGATCGGATCCACCTGCGCCATACGCTCCTGCGCATCCTGAATCGCGAGCATTTCCAGCTTGTCGGTCACTTCCTTGTCGATCTCCTTGGTGATGTCGAGATCGATCTCCGCAAATCCGCGCTGCGTGCGGAGCGACCGCCCCGCCGCCGCGATCGCGACATGCTCGAAGGTGCCGTTGCGCTCACTCAGCTGTTCGAGCACCTGAACGACCGATTCGGTGACCTTGGCGATATCGTGAATTTGTCCGTCGAGCATCGCACGCTCTCGGTGCTCCGTCGATTCGCAATCGACGACCAGATACTGTTCGCCCTGCTGTTTTGCGACGATCCCGACCACCGAGCGTGTCCCGATGTCCAATGCGACGATTTGATCCTTCGGCATTTCCATATCAGACCTTCCTGAAATAATCGCAGTGCGTGTTGAGCCGACAGTTGGAGCAATCCGGCTTCTGCGCTTTGCAGACGCGCCGGCCGTGCAGAATTAACATATGGTGCAACTTGTACCATTGTTCTTTGGGGAATGCCTTCATCAAGCCCTGTTCGACCGCGAACACATCCTTTCCTTTTGCGATCCCGATGCGATTGGAAAGCCGAAAGACATGCGTATCGACCGCGATCGCCGGAATCCCGAAGGCCACGGAAAGCACGACATTCGCGGTTTTGCGGCTACAGCCCGGCAGAGTCATCAGCTCCTCTCGTGTCTGCGGCACCTTTCCGCCGAAGTTCTCGACGATCCGCCGAGCGGTCTCCTTGATGTACTTGGACTTGTTGACATAGATCCCGACGGTCTTGATGATCTCTTGGATGTCTTCGAGGGGCAGCGCAGCGAGGCTCGGAGCATCGGGAGCTACCCGAAATAGCTCCTCCGTCACGATGTTGACGCGCTTGTCCGTCGCTTGTGCGCTGAGGATCACCGCGATCAGGAGCTGAAAATCACTCCCGAAGTTCAGCTCGGGACCGGCGTCCTCATACTGCTCGAACAGCAGCCGGTATACTTCTTGTTTCTCCGCTCGTTTCATAACCCTTCGTTCTCTCCCGCGTCGTTGGCGCGGGTTCGTGCAGCCGCTTTGCCCGCGCCGCTACCCAACACGCGTCGGACTAATTCTTTTGAATTTTCATATTTCCTTCCTCGTCAAGCTTGGCGAGGAAGCGAAGCACGGTAAAGATCACCACCGAGTTGATCGGCACGAGGAAGAGACCTGCGAGCAGGCGCCCCGGCAAAAGCACGAGATAGCCTTTGTTGAAGAGCTGGGACAGGAAAAAAGTGTTGAGAATGACTGAGTTGACGATGTAATTGATCGAGATCATGAACGCGACCTTGTCAAAGCCGATCCCCTTCCGAAGCGACTGCTTTCGGGTAAAGAGCCAGTCCAACACCGCCGGAAGTGCCGCGTAGACCGCGATGACCACGACCATCGCCGCGATGAGTACGATGCTGCCGAAGTCGAGCGTCTCGGGCTGCTTCATCGTCGACATGAACAAGATGCCGAGCGCGATGATGACCACCGCGTTGAGATACTTGAAATTCCACTTCGCCTTGTAAATGCGCAGCTGGAAGAAGAGCATACCTGCCCAGAAGCCTTCGAGCCCCGAGGTCAGCGTTAACCCCGGGTGATACGGCCCCTGCGGCCAGATCACCACGCCGATCAAATCCGCCAAGACCCCGGTCAGAAACCCGACGAACGGGCCGAAAAACACACCCGACAGGATCAGAGGGATATTGGTAAACCCGAGACGCAGAGCGGGAAATCCTGCGATCGGAATCATCACCGACAAAAAGCGAGCAAAAATCACACTCAGCGCCATGAGCAACGCAGCTTTGACCAGCGTGGACACGACTTTGATTTTCATTGAGCCTCCTAAAGAATTCGAGAAGCCGGTCGCTCCGGCTTCCCGTCTTGATCCCCTTTGTTGCGATTATACGAGTTTCTCGAAATCGTCGAGCACCTTGCTGAAGACAGAAAGCGCGTTATTCACCGGACCTTCGCTCTCCATATCCGCCCCCGCACGTCGGAGCACCGCGATCGGATAATCCGAACTTCCTGCTCGGAGGAACTCGAGGTAGGCATCACGGCGTGCCTCGAGGATGTCCTTGGAGAGTGCAACCGCCGCCGAGAATCCGGTCGCATATTGGTACACATAGAAATTGTAATAGAAATGCGGAATGCGCGCCCATTCGTAACGGATTTCATCGTCGATGACCACATCCGGTCCGAAGTATTTGCGCACAAGACCGATGTAGTGCTCACAGAGGAAGTCCGCCGTAAGCGAGCCGCCGGATTCGACATGCGCATGGATGTCGCGCTCGAATTCCGCAAACATCGTCTGACGATACACCGTGCCGCGGAACCCGTCGATGTAGTGGCTCAGGATGTACTTGCGCTTGCTCGCATCCGTCTCGTTCTTGAGCATGTGGTCATTGAGCAATGCTTCATTGGTCGTCGATGCGACCTCCGCGACAAAGATCGAATAATTGCCGTACAGGAACGGCTGATGCTTGCGCGTCAGATACGAGTGCATCGAGTGCCCGAGCTCATGCGCGAGCGTAAAGACATGGTTCAATGTCCCATGGTAGTTCATCAGTACATAAGGCGCCGAATCATAGCATCCGCCGGAATACGCACCGCTTCGCTTGCCTTCGTTTTCGTAGACATCGATCCAGCCCGAATCAAACCCTTCACGAACGACCGCTACATACTCCTCGCCCAGCGGAGCAAAGGATTCGAGTATCAAATCACGCGCCTCTTCGTAGGTGAAAGACAGATCGATGTCGCCGGCAAGGCTGACATAGGTGTCGTAAAGATGAAGCTCATCAAGGCCGAGCATCTTCTTGCGGATCGCCATCGCCTTGTGATTCTTATCCAGATTGGCATTGACCGCCGCAATCAAGTTGTCGGACACGGACACCGGGATGTTGTTCTCAAAGAGCGCAGCCTCGCGCGCCGAAGCATAACCTCGGACCTTCGCGTTGAACACATTCTTCTTCACTTCACCTTGGAGCAATGCCGCCAGTGTGTTGATGTGCCCCTTGTAGGACTTGTAGAGACTCTCAAAGGCGCTGCGTCGAAGCGCACGATCCGGCGACTGCATATATAAGCTATAAGTGCTGTTGGAAACCTTGTGCGATTTTCCCTCGCTGTCGACCGCATCCTCGAAGGTCAGATCGGCGTTGTTGAGCATCGAAAATGCCGTCTGCGCGGTACCGGATACTTCCGAAACCTGCGCCAAAAGATTTTCCATCTCCGCCGAAAGCGTGTGTTTCTTCCAACGGAGCATATCGTCGAAATACTTCCTGAACCCGCGGAGTTTCGGCGTATCGATCAGGCGAAGCATCTCTTCCTCGCTCTTTGCAAGCAGTTCCGGCTTAACAAACGAGGTCTTTTCACGATATTGAATCGCCAGCGATCGCACACGGTTGCTCATATCCTGCGTTTTGCCGTCTTTTGTATTTTCGTCGTAACGCATCTGCGCGTAGGAATACAATTTATACAAACGGCGCGAATAGTTCTCGTTTTCCGCAAAAAACTCCTCCAATGTCGCAGAAGACTCGGTCAGTCGTCCCTTGAAGCGCTCGATTGACCCGAATTCTCCGCGCAACTTCGCCAGTTCCGCTTCCCAAGCCTCGTCATTTGCATAGATCTTCGTGAGATCCCACTTATACTTTTGATCAATTTGTTCTCGTTGCATTGTCACTCCTCTACTGCAATTTGTTCCGAATCATTATACCACAAAGCGCAGAAGGAACGAAGGGAGAGACCGCCACTTGAAGCACTTAAGGTTTTTGGTTATACTTAATTACATCTTATTAAACAATGCTTGGAGAGATCGATGCGAATTCAGCCTGAGGAAATGTTGCGCGCCAAATTGACCATCCTGTATATCCTGGACTATTTTTCCGTCCCCTTGACCAAGGAACAATTTGAAGGCTTCATGATGGAAGAAGAATTCATCAATTTTTTTGACCTGCAACGTTACATGGAAGAATTGATCGGAAGCGAGATGATTTCCTTCACGGAGAGCGAAGAAGGCGCATACTACGTGATCACCGAGCTCGGCCGCAGCACCGTCGAACTCATGCACACCGACATCGCCAAACCCCTCCGCCGACGCATCAACGATGCGATCGACAACAAGAAAAAATCCTTCACGAGCAAGACCGATATTTTTACGGATTACAGCAAGCTCGATGAGTACGACTACCGCGTGAAGCTCGGCATCAACGAAGGGTCCATGCCGCTCATGAGCCTCGAGATCGCCGTGCTGACCAACAAAGATGCCAAGATTCTCATTGAAAATTGGAAAAAGAATGCGCGCTTCCTCTACGGAGACCTGCTGCACATCCTCTCCGACACCCAGAAGGTATACATCGAAGAGGACGACGAGTAGCCGACCGTCGCACGACCGACGGTCACCGGAAGCCGGAAGCCCGCATTCCGTGCAGCCCGCAGACAAAAACAGAGGGAGCCGATACCGACCGGCTCCCTTTTCACGTCATGTCGTATAAAAATCCCTTATTTGTAGGCGAAGGTCATTGCGCCGGATCTTCCGTCCATCATGATGCGTCGCAGAAAATCGGTGGACGGAGTGCCTCCGACCGGAAAGTCGTCATCCGACGGCATCTGCGAAAAGAGCGGGATGAGCCCGCGGATGAAGTACAGAGAGCCGAACGCCAGATAAATCGGCGGTTCCTCCCTCGAAAATGAGGCTTGTTGCTTTTCCCGCCCCCTCACATAGCGCACGATCTCCGAATAATCGGTGGTCGAAAAGAGCGGGATGCGATCAAATTGCTTGATCACCAGATGCTCGAGCTCGCTGAGCGGCATCGCCCGGCGGTCGCGCGGCTCCGAGAGAATCACATTGTCGCATGCCTCGAGCACACGGCGCACGATCGCTTCGATGTTGGGACGGCGAATCGTCGCATAGATGCCGACGATCTTGCGTCCCGGCGCTGCAGCGCGGAGCGTCTCGATCAGCGTCTCGACACTGTCCAGATTGTGCGCGCCGTCGGCAAAGACCAAAGGTGAATCCGAAAGCCGTTGCAATCTGCCCTCCCAGCGCACGGCGGCGATGCCCTCCCGGATCGCTTCGTCCGAGATGTTCATCCCGCGATGCTCCCGAAGCGCCAGCGCCGCATTGCGCGCCAGCACCAGGTTTTCGCGCTGGTGGTCGCCGATCAGGCCCGATCGATACTCGACGCCGTCGATGGCGACGACCAGTTCATCGAGCGTCGAACGCAGGATCACACCGGTTTCGGGATCGGAGATCAGCAAGCGGTTGTCCGCCCGCTCCGCGGCGGCGGCGATCACCTCGGCTGCCTCCGGAGCTTGACGCGTGCTGAGCGCGATCGAGCCCGGCTTGAGGATGCCGGCCTTCTCCGCCGCGATCAGTTCGAGACGATCCCCGAGGAATTCCTGGTGGTCAAGAGCGATATGAGTAAAGACCGCGAGCTCGTTGTTGGCGATGACATTGGTGGCGTCACCGCGTCCGCCGAGCCCCGTCTCCAAGATGACGAGATCGACTTTTTGGTCCGCAAAATAACGGAATGCCATCGAAGTGAGCACTTCGAATTCCGTCGGTTGACCATCGCTGATCTGCACGATCAGCTTGCGCACGAGCTGCGTGTAATGGACAAAATCCGAGTCCGAAATCTCGACGCCATCGATGCGGATGACATCGGAAAACTTCGTGAGATGTGGCGACGTATAGAGACCGACTCGGTAACCGGCATGCGTCAAAATCGATGCCAGAAACGCCGAGGTCGAGCCTTTCCCGTTGGTACCGGCAACATGGATGAATTTCAGGCTATTTTGCGGATTGCCGAGCAAACGAAGAAGCTGTCTGACATTGCCAAGCCCGAGATTCGTGCCGAGTAGCCGAAGTCGCTCGTAGAAGCCGACAGCATCTGCGTAATTTTTCATAGCGACGAACCATTCCTTTAGCTTAATGCGCGCAGACTGACCGTCACGTTTTCAAGCAACAGCTTGTACTCCTCCATCTTCTTGCGTTCGTCCTCGATCACCTTCTCCGGCGCCTTGGACGTGAAGCCCGGGTTGGAGAGCTTGGTATCGATCCGTGCGACTTCTTGCTCCAGCTTCGCAATCTCCTTTTGGAGGCGTTGCTTCTCCTTCTCGATGTCGATCAGTTCGTTGAGCGGCAGATACAGCTCAGCGCCTTTGACATGGACGGCCACCGAGTTTGCCGGGATCTGATCGCGCGACGCGACCGAGGTAACTTCCGAGCAGTTGGCAAGCGAGACGAGGTACTCCTTGTGCCCGAGCAGGATCTCCGGGATACCGGCGCCTTCGAGCACGAGGCAGTTGGCCTTACGTGAATTGGGTACATTCATTTCTGCGCGTACATTTCTTATACCCCGAATTGCGTCCATGATGCGCTCCATTTTTTGCACGATGTCATCTCCGAAGTCCAGAGCGGTATCGACAACCGGCCAATCCGTGACAGCGAGAGGCTTGTAGCCATCGCCATCCAAATGTTGCGCGATTTCTTCCGTGATGAACGGCATAAACGGATGTATCAATTTCAGGATGTCGCGCAGCACGCGCACCAGCACCCACTGCACCGAAGCTTTGACCTGCGGGTCCTCCGAGTAGAGCTTTTTCTTGGAGAGTTCGATGTACCAGTCACAGTATTCGCTCCAGATGAAGTCATACAGCGTGCTCGCGGCCAGACCGAAATCGTAGCGGTCAAGCTGCGCCGTCACTTCACGGATCACCTGCTGCAGACGCGTCAGGATCCAACGATCGGAGATGTCGAGATTCCCTTGTCTGAGTGTGCCCGCCGGCACATCGAGGCCGGTGATGACGAAGCGCGACGCGTTCCAGAGCTTGTTGGCAAAATTGCGCGACACTTCGATTTTCTCGCGGTGAATGCGCATGTCCGCCCCCATGCTGTTGCCGTTGACGAGGCTAAAGCGCAGGGCATCCGCACCGAATTCTTCGATCATTTCGATCGGATCGATGCCGTTGCCCGCCGATTTGGACATCTTGCGGCCGTTTTTGTCCCGGACGAGTCCGTTGATGATGACATCGCGGAACGGAAGCTCTCCGGTCTGCTCCAGGCTTTCAAAAACCATCCGAACCACCCAGAGGAAGATGATGTCATATCCCGTGATCAAGGTATCGGTCGGATAAAATTTGTCGCGGAGCGGGGTCTTCTCCGGCCAGCCCATCGTCGAGAACGGCCAGAGCGCCGAGCTGAACCAAGTGTCGAGCACATCCGTATCCTGCGTGAAGCTCTCCGAGCCGCAGTCCGGGCAGCGATCCGGCGTCTCGCGCGCGACGATCATTTTCTTGCAGCCGTCACAGTAGTATGCAGGGATGCGATGCCCCCACCACAGCTGGCGCGAGATGTTCCAGTCGCGAATGTTTTCGAGCCAGTGGAGATAGATCTTGGCATAATTGTCCGGATGAAATTTCAGTTTGCCGCTGTGATACGCTTCCAGAGCCGGCTTCGCGAGCTCTTCCATCGCGACGAACCATTGGTCGCTCATCCGCGGCTCGACATCCGTGTGGCAGCGCGAACAGGTCCCCACCGCCTGACGATGCGGTTTGGTTTCGATCAGGTGACCGGACTCCTTGAGCTGTGCGATGACGCGTTTACGCGCCTCGTAGCGGTCCAGACCTTCGTACCGCCCCGCGAGCGCGTTCATCGTCGCATCCGAGTGGAAGGCATCGACGATCGGCAGATTGTGCCGGAGTCCCACCGCATAGTCGGTCTCGTCATGCGCCGGTGTGATCTTGAGCGCACCGGTTCCAAATTCGATTTCGACCGCTTCGTCCGCGATGACCGGGAGCTCCTTGCCGTTGACCGGATTGATGACGGTCTTGCCGATCAGGTCGGTGTAGCGTGGATCCTGCGGGTGCACCGCGATCGCGACGTCGCCAAACATCGTCTCCGGACGCGTCGTCGCGACTTCGACATACCCATCCCCGTCGCGGTATGGGTAGCGGATGTGGTGGATCGAGCCGTCGCGCTCTTCCCGATCGACTTCGGCATCCGAAATCGTCGTGTGACAGCTCGGACACCAAGTGATTTGGCGCTCGCCCTTATAGACATAACCCTTTTCGTAGAGGGAAACAAAATTCTCGATGACGGCGTCGTGGCAGCCTTCGTCCATCGTAAAACGCAGCTTGGACCAGTCGCATGAATCGCCGAGCAGCTTCATCTGACTGAGGATCTCGTAGCCGTATTTCTCGCGCCAAGCCCAGGCATGGTCGAGGAACTCCTCCCGCGTCATATCCTGCTTGGTGATCCCTTTGGTCTCCTTCAGCATCCGCAGTACCAACGCCTCGGTCGCGATGCTCGCATGGTCCGTACCCGGCAGCCAAAGCGTCTCAAAGCCGCTCATGCGCTTGAAACGAACGAGAATGTCCTGCAGCGTGTGATTGTAGGCATGGCCGATGTGCAAACGCCCGGTGATGTTCGGCGGAGGAAGCACCATGCTGAACGGTGGTTTGTCGCTCGCCGGATCCGCGTGAAAGCAGTCCTGATCGAGCCAAAGCTGATATACTTTGCCCTCGAATTCGTTCGGATTGTATTTGCTGTGCATATGTCCTCCCTACACCTTTAATAAGCTATTTTACTGCGTTTTGCGCGCTTTTGTCAAACGGGATGCGTGGGCGCAGGGCTATAATAGGGCACAACAAATTCTTAGGAGGCATCCATGATCAAACTCATCCATCGACTGTTGAGCCGAGCACAGGACGATGCTACCCTTGCGACTCTGCTCACCGACTGGCATTCCCGGCGCGACATCGCGGACACGACGCGCACCATCGAGACGCGTATCCTGAACCGGCATTGCGCCGATCCCCTCTTCCAGATACCGATCCATCGACTAACCAGCGAACAGATCGAAGAATACCTCGGAGACGACCGATCCACCGACCGCATCCGTCAAATGATCCGCACCTTTTTGAAAAAAAACGCAAAAGAGGATCTCGAAACCACGGCGCACCTTCGCATCCCCCAGCTGCGCGAAAAGCCCCGCGTGGATTGCATCCGCAAGAAGGCGCTCACCAAGGCGGAGACCGCATCGCTCCTATCGTATTTTGAACGCGAACCGCAGCATAGCCTGATCTATGTCTTTGCCCTACTGACCGGCATGCGCCAAGGAGAAATCCTGGGGCTCACCGTCTCCGATGTCGATCTCGAATCGCGCAGCATCACCATCAACAAAGCCCTGAAGCGCACCAACCAACGCTACCTCAGTTCCGTCAAGACCCCCAACGGCAACCGCATCATCCCCCTCGCTCAGGAACTCATTGCCCCGCTGCGCGAACACATCCGGACGCTTCAAACTCGCTGCGCCGCCAAGCACATCGCGTTCACCCCGGAAACCCTCCTCTTTCAGTCCCATCGCCTCACGCCGATGCGCTCCGATCTCGTCACGATGCAATGGCACAAACTGCAAGACCTGCTGGGATTCAAACACCACATCTCATTCCACGGGCTCCGTCACAGCTTTGCCACCACCCTCTGCCGATGCAATGTGCCCCTCAAAACCGCATCCACCATCCTCGGTCACGCCAGCGTCACCACGACCGCCAATATCTACGCCCATGTCGACTTCGACACCGCGCTGGACGCCATCGACTCGGTAAACTGGGGAACTTGAAGAACTTAAGCCGGTTGTAAAAGAGCTCTTGGTTGAGTCGGTTAAGGCAGACAACCTCAAAGAGATCGTTGTTACGTTCAATCACGAAGTAGCGAAGGATTCTGTATCGGCAGAAGCGTTCCGCTTGAATAAGCAACCGGTTGATCAAGAACTGGTTCCTGTTCTGAAGGAAGATGGAAAGACGGTTGTCATTACGCTTGCAAAAGCTCTCACAAATCAAGCTCAGTATAAGTTGACTGCAGCTAGTTTGGTGGCTGCTGAAGATGCAGCGGTTAAACTCGCTAAGACAGAAACTGAATTCGTTTCACTCGATGCGATGATGCCTAAAGTTCAAAACATCGAATTCAGCGGACCTAAGAGCCTGACAATCACTTTCTCTGAGCCGATCGCAAGAGCAGGCAAGGTGGCAATTGAATCTGGAAACCTCAAGCTGACTGCAAATATTGCTGGGACAGAAGTTGGTTCGAACAAAGTAACAGTTCCTGTTTACTCGACGTTCGTTGACGGCAAGGAATACAAAGTTGAAATCAAAGATTTTGAGGACTTTGCAGGTTACAAGAACCTTGTGAAGAGTACAGCTCTGACCTATGCAAAAGACACGACAGTTCCTACTGCTGAAGTTGTAGCTGCAACTCAAGAGTATGTCATCGTTCAGTTTTCGAAACCGGTTGAAGGCCTCTCGAAAGCTCATTTCTTCCACACATTCCCTGCATACACAGCAGTGAAGGTTACGGACATGAAGGACAACGATGTTCAAGCTAGAAAAGCTTACGACAAAGTTAAAGTTACATTCTACAGAGCTACCGGTGATAAAGCGCTTCCGGAAGGTGAAGTAAAGTTCATGATCCTTGCGAAGTCCGGAACTCAAATTCAAGACCTCTGGGGTAACAAATTCGCAGACTTTGCGACAAGTCTCAAGGTTGCTGCAGACAAAACTGCTCCAGAAGTAAAAGAAGTAAAAGCAGCCGACAAAAAGAAATTCGAAATTACATTCACGAAATCGGTTACTCTCCAGCCAAAGCACATCGATGTTCTCGATAAGGATGGAAAAGCAATTACCGGTCTCGGTCTGACTCTTGACAAGGCATCGGGCGAGAAGTTTGTTGCTACGGTCCTGAAGTCGCTCGAAGGCCAGTCGGTTACGATCAACATCAGCGGAGCAAAAGATACGACGCTGAATGAAAACAAGATGGTTGATTTCTCTGCAGTCGTCGACTTCAAAGATATGACGCCACTTGGATTGCAAAGTGCGTCTTATCAAGCAAAAGTGGGTGACACTCCAGGATTCGTTTATGTCTTCTTCAGTGATGACGCTGATCCGGAAACAGCACTCAATGGAGCGAACTATCGTCTTGTTGACTTGTCAGGTAATCTGACAGCTTTCGCGAACAATCCGGAATTCTACAACGGCAACAAAGTTGTTCGCATCATGCTGAACAAGGACGAGACTGTTAAAGTAGGGCAAGACATGCTCGTTATGAATGTCAAAGACCTCGCAGGAAACGGTCTTGACAAAAATAAAGTTGCTTTCGCTAATCTCGATACACTGATCAATCCAACTGTTCAAAAACGCGTTGCAGTCGATGCGAAAACAATCGAAGTGACATTCAACACAGCGATCGCAGGTATTGACGAAAGCAAAATCCACGGAATTGCACAGGATAAAATAGCAGTCGTCGAAGTATCGGGTGCTAAGGTTGTGGTTAAGCTGAAAGAGGCTATGGCTGGTGCTACAACTACTTCTGTCACGCAACAGATCGGTTTTGCTGCAGGTTCTGTGGTTTCAATCCTTGGCGGTAAGAATGATGAAATTACCGCAGCTGATCTTGAAGATCTGGTTAAACCTGAGTTTGTATCGATCAAAGCTCTCTCTGAAGGAAAGATTGCTGTTGAGTTCAGTCGTGAGTTGAAGGATGCTGATAAAGCAAAATTCGCTAACGATTTCGTGATCATTCAACCAAATGGAAATATTGTTAACCCAAATCACGCGACAGACAAGTTCACTACTGATCTTGACGCTGTAAAGAAGAATATTGTAGTGATTACTTTTGCGGGCGCAGCGAAGGAAGACGGTCAGTATACTGTTTCCACTCATGCAAATCCGGTTAACATCGTAACTGGTACAACGAGCAAAGCCTTTGCAAAAGCATTCGGTGCGCAAGTAGTATTTGCTGATAGCACAAAACCGACTATCGTGAGTGCAAAACTCAATAAAGAAGGCAATGGTAACAGCATCGTCATCACGCTGAGCGAGAAAGTTGAAAAGCATACCAGCTTTAATAGCATTGATGCTACTGTTGGGTCGAAAGAAGCTGTCACACTGTCTGATGATGGAATGACCATCACAATCAAAGCAACAGCCACAACTGCATTCACGGTTGCATCCACAGTTAACTTTGTTGTTGATGCAGTGAAAGACTTGGCAGGAAACGGAAACGCTGCCAGTGGAGCGCATGCCGTAACAAATTAGAACCACTCTTTTCAGACACCCCGGCATTTGCCGGGGTGTTTTCTTTTCACAAAAAAAACCGCCCCGAAGGGCGGTTTCGAATCACTGCTTAGATTATTCGGCCTTCCAAACCGTTCCAGTACTGTGGTATTTGATTACAGTTGACTGTGTTTGAAGGTTTGCGCCTGTAAGTCCTTCAGTTTTATCCGCTTTAAAGGCAATTGTGTTGGTGTCGACAGCACCCGCAAAAGCGAATGTGATCGTCTTGTTTGCCTTCGAATAGATTGCTGAAGTGATAGAAACCCCACCGTTTGGCGTAAAAGATGATTTCACATCTTCTCTATCGGTGAGTGGAACGCCATCTTTGTAGAGCTCTTCCTTGAATGTAATTACGAGAGAATCGGCGTCATTTTCGGAGGGATCTGTTGTAGCACGAATATAGGCTTGCACCGGAGCAATAACATCAAAGGATTGCGAAGGAAGTGCGACTAGCTTATTCTTTGCAGTTTGGATGTAAGATACCGCATCTTTTGTCGCGATCGTATACTCGCCATCCTTGAGACTACCGATAGTAATTGTTAGAGTTGTTTGACCAGCTGTGTGGATGTCACTTACAGCATAGTCTCCAGCCAATGGATCTAGAACTTTGCCACTGTGAGTCACAACAAGATCGGACATTGTTTGAGCTGCGCTTTCCGTCTTCACGTTACGCGTGAACTCGATCGTAAATTTATCATCGACGCGAGTCACCTTGTACGTTCCGTCAAGGTTCTTTGCGACTTCTGGACGAATTTTGTCAACAACATCAGCCTTAGAGATAGTTGCGGAATTCGCAACCCCGAACTCACCTGTGACGCCAGTTGCTTTGATGTAAACAGTTTTGTTAGTTATCGGGTCTTCAATGTTGGCCTCTTTGTTAATTTCGACGATAAGATAAGTCACACCATCTGCTTCGCCCTGCTCAACAATAGACTTAATTTGTAGCGCCGGAAGGAGTTGGCTATCGTTTAAACTGTTAGCACCGTAGAAGAATTCGGATTCTTTTACTTCTGTCAATCTCATGTTGAACACGAGTTTAACACGATCAGCTGCAGTAAGCTCTGCCTTCTCGATCGTTGGAACTGCTGCTGTCGAGTGTGCCCCAATCGGGTGCAACGTTGCTTTGATAACGTTACCGGCAATGTCCTTGACATTGTCAACGAAGAGTTGAGTTGTTGTGGCAGTGATCGCAGCATCTTCTTTCTTGTTGAGAGAGATCTTAACGATCATGTTGCCGTTAAACATTTCAGCGTTGCCAGTCAGCTTTGTGTAGATGCCGGCATTCACATATTGGTAATTTGCCACTTCGAGAGCCGAAGCATCAACGTCGTCGTTGAAGAAGACATACAGCAAACCATTTGTTTTGTCTGCGTCAGTAGCTGGTGAGTATGTTACCTTAGTGATTGCTGGAGCTGTTTTGTCAGTAACGGAGATCGCTTGTGAGAAATCAGCGATCTTGTTTTGAGCGATCGACGTGTCCAGAACTCCCTTGATATTGACGATGATGTCTTTTCCTTGGAAGTCTTTGTTCAGCTTAACGTCATATTTCTTGCCGCTTCCGGTTGGAGCGCTGATCAGAAGACCTGCAATCGTTTTGCCCTCTTTGTTCAGGACTTCGATGTGTTTCTTCTCGAACTTGACGTTCTTGTTGAACACAACTTCGAGTGTGGTGCTCGTTGCCGTAGCTTCTTTGACTTTGACTTCAACGACTTCCGGCATAACAGGATCTGCAGTAACTTTTACTACTTCCGTCGTATCTGCCAGTTTGTTGCCCCAGAGGTCAGCGATCTGAGTCGTGTTCTTTGAGAAGATCATGACTTTGTTTTCGCCGGCTGCAAGCGCACGGTTGTCTTTTTGTGGATCCGGTTGACCGTAGAACCATACGTAGACTTTTTGAACAGCATCTGTAGAGTTTACAGCAGCTTTTGTGTAGTCCGCTTCGAGCGTTACTTTACGTGCCTTGTATCCGCTGAATGTGTGAGCAAAGTTGTCGTTAGAAACGCCGGTTACCGGCTTGCTGAACTCAACAACGATGTACTCTTGCTCAGCGCCTGTTACTGTTGCAACCGGAGCCGTCGTATCTTTTTCGTATGTTGTTACGAATTGCTTGTTGATGTTTGCATATCCTGCATAGTCAACAAAACCTTGAACGTCGATTGTGTACTCTTTACCCGAAACAAAGTTTGTGAAGAATGGAACGGTTACTTTACGACCATCGTCCACTTTGTTCTTATTGACTGACATGGTTGTGTTGCCAGTTTTAACAACGAGATTGAGTTTGTCTCCTTTTTTCACCGGCTCAGAGAACGTGAATGTGATCGCACGTGGACCAGTGAATTCCATCGAGAGAACTTCCGGAAGAGTTGCATCGAATGCAGTGAACTCAGTCACAGTCTTAGCAAGTTTCACTTCGGCATTCTCTTTGCTTACAACATTTGCTGCAGTCAGCTTGTAAGCTTTTTGATTGTTCAGAGCGTTTTCTGTTGTGAGCGTAACCATTTTGCCATCTTCCGATGCTTCCACAGTCAGCTTACCAGCAGAAGGGCTGAGCGAGAAGAGGTTCGCAGAGAGTTTCTCTTTGTCCACTTCGTGATTGAACGTAACAACGATCTCTTTGAGGTTGTCTGCCTTAACCGACTCAACCATGAGTTCTTTCACAACCGGCTTAAGTTCTTCAGGTTTGCCTCTCACTGACTAGGATTTCATTTTGCAAAGAATGGTGTTATAATAATTTTGCGATTAGTTCTAAAGTGCAGAAGTAATATGGAGGTGCGTATGCTGCTTCTCAACATAGAGATTGATAATTTCTTTGCTTTTAACAATTTTAAGATGAATTTCGCCTATCCGAAAAAAATCGTCAACTCGACGATTGCAAATGAGCATCTGGAAGGATATCCGAATTTCCGGTATCGGAAAGTGAATATTCTAATGGGTTCCAACGCGACGGGAAAGACGACAATGGGAAGAATGCTCATGTCGATTTTTAACGCCCTACGTCGTAAGACATTCGGAGCATTGCTCCCGAAACGCAATAACTTGGATGCGAAGGCTCGCTTTTCGATTGATTTTATCAGTTATACCAATCAGCTCTGGAGAGTAACGGTGGTCATTCATCCGGTAGAAGGTCAATCGTCACCTTATTCCGCAAGCTCCGAACAAGTGGAAGTCTTCTGTGTACCAATCCGGGGCTCTGACTCTTACGAGAAGTGTATCGAACGATTGGAAGCGAATCCGGGGAAGTTTCGAAAAGATCTGGAAGACGTGACGATCAACGGATGGAAGTTTACCTTTCCTAGAGACCCAGACTCGATGGATGATGTATCCGGAAAAGTCGTTGAGGATGCGCGATATTTGAACGTCCTAAAGTCGATCCTGATGACACTTGATCCTGCAATTACGGATGTTGTAAAAGTTGACGATGCGGATGACTCATACTCTATCGTACTTGATGGTAAAAATCTTTTGATGCAGGAAGGTGTGGTTGCACTGCAAGATCGCCTTTCAACGGGAACCATTGCCGGAATTGATATTGCAAGCATGGTGTACGCGATTCTTATGCATAAAAACGGTTTCTACTATTGTGATGAAAAATTCTCGTTTATCCAAAGCGATATTGAAACAGCGCTTCTCTCGCTAATGATCAGCGGCCTCGGTTCCAATGAACAGCTCTTCTTCACGACTCATAATTTGGAAGTCGCCGATCTCGATCTACCGAATCATAGCTTTTGGTTTATGAGAAAGAGTGTGAGCGACGAAACGTTTTATATTGAAGCAGTTCCCGTTTCGAAATACTTGAAAAAGTCCTCGGACTCGGTGAAGCTTGCGCTCGAAAACGATATCTTCGCGACCGCCCCTGACTTAAGTTTATTGTACTCATTAGAGGAGTTGGAGTGACATGAGGCGACATCATTATTATGTTGAAGGAGAGTCTGAGAAGGCGATCGTCTGCACACTTCAAAAAATGGGGTTAATCAAGACGGGAAAAGTTGAAGTGCTAAATGCCCTTCAGCAACCGATTTCAGAGGTCAGACTACGTAGACTGCTCCATAATACGATTGTTGTATTGATTTTTGACACGGATGTCTGTCGACAACCAGAGTGGAGAATGAAACTTGGTACTTTTAAAAACAACTTGTTATCGCTCTCCAAAAGTTCGCGTGTTCATGCAGTGTACTGTGTTCCCCAAGTAAACAACTTGGAGGATGAGCTGTCCCGGAGTTGTAACTTAAAATTAAAGGACTGGTTTATGTCCGACCGACAAACGACAACTGACTTTAAGAGAAAACTGAATCACTGCTCTAACTTGGAGCAGACATTGAAGGACGCCGGATTGGATCTAGTTAAGATGTGGTCGCAGAAGATGCCTCTTCCATTCGAAGAGGTAGCGAGTATTTGCAACGACTCTAAAGAAATAAAGATCACAAAGTAAAGCCGAAGTCGCCATTTTTTCGTACGAAAAATGTGATGGAATTCCATTTTTTCGTACGAAAAATGTGAGAGCTCGACCTTTTTGCAAAGACATTCGCACAAAAAGACCAAGGTATCGGTGCACGACCTCGGATCACATCGTTTTCCGGCAGCGCTCTTTCAAAAAGGTCGAAAGGATGCGATGTCCGCGCCTTTGTAGTATTCCACGAAAAGTTCCCCAATCATCAAGATGAGACAAAATGTAACCGTGCTGTCACATGCCACATGGTACAATGAAGTCAAGTTACATCATGTTTGAAAGGAGGATCTTATGAAGAAACTGATTTCCTTGTTGCTTGTTTTGGCGCTGCTTGTGCCGGTTTCCTTTGCGGGAGATTACGACGAGCCCGGCCTCACCGGCGGACAGCATCTCTTCAAGTACGGGATGGTGCTCGGAGACAACGGTGATCTCAAAGAGCATGCGTCTCTGACGCGGGAGCAGCTTGCGATTTTGCTGGTGCGCCTGTACGGAGAGACCGAACAAGCAAAAGCATATCAAGTGCCTTCCGGGTTTGCGGATGAAGCGCAGTTCCCGGGCTGGTCCAAGCAATATATTTCTTACGCCAAAATGAAGGGCTGGATGCAAGGTAGGACAAGCGGCAAGTTCGACAATCTCGGCAAGGTGACCGGAGAAGAACTCGCGACCGTCTTGCTCCGCGTGCTCAAACGCCAAGAAAAATGGGGCACCAACATCGGGCGTCTGGAATCGCTCGGCGTGACGATCCCTGCCAAACAATTGACGCGCGGCGAGACCTTCGACGCGATGTGGAAAGTGGTTTCCACTCCGCTGATGAGCGACGGAAGCATCCTCGGCGTCAATCTGGGCAAACTCCAACCAAAAGAAACAACACCGGCATCGTTTGACGTGGCTTCGGTCAAAGCGGACAACCTCAAAGAAGTGCTGGTCGAGATGAATCAAGCCGTCCAGCTGCCGGATGCGTCGGCGAAGGCGCAGGTGCTCGGACAGACGGTGCAAAGCCTCGATCTGCTCCCGGACGGCAAGACGCTCGCCGTACGCCTTGCGACCGAGCTCGTCAATCAGAGAGAATACAACCTCAAGCTGACCGGCATCAAGGCGGTCAAAGCCGGTGTCCCAACGCCCGGAAGCTTCGAGAAAAAATTTACCGTGCTCGATGCGTCGATGCCGTCGGTGACGAATGTGCAGTTCATCGGCCCGAAGCACCTGTTGATCGAGTTCGACGAGCCGATCAAAACCCTCGGTAAGGTCGAGATCAAGCAGGGCAATGTAACGATTTCGGTCAATCATACCAAAACCGCGCTCCAAAGCAACAAGATCGTGATGGAGCTGTATTCCAATCTCGCGGAGGGCAAGGAGTACGGAGTCTCCATCTCCGAGTTCAAAGACTTTGCCGGTTACAGCAATAAGATCGAAACGCGAACGCTCCCGTTTGCAAAAGATACCACGGCTCCGATTGCGACGGTAGTTTCCGCCAACAACTCGGCGGTCGTGATCCGATTCTCCAAACCCGTCAAGGGAGCGGTTGTCGAAAATTTTGCGCATTCGTTCCCGAATTACCATCCGGCTGTGATTCGTACTCCGGACGGCACAGCGTATGATCCGGCGAAATTTTATCATTCGCTCGAACTGCGCTTCTTTGTCGGCAACGCGGCGGACCGAGCTCTTCCGAGCGGATCCGTCAAGTTTATGGTGTTCGGCAAAGCCGGCAATCGATCCATCGTCGATGCTTGGGGCAATGTACTCGCCGACGCTTCAACCTTGATTCAGGTCGAAGGAGAAAACTCGCCTCTGACCGCGTCGATTACGGCGAAGAGCGGTTCGGAGCTGGAGATCAAGTTCAGCAAGCCGGTGCTCACGCTGACGAGCGCGGCATTCCGCATCAAGAAAAGCAATGGCGCAAATGTGCCGTTTACGGCGATCAAAGTCAGCGATGATTTCTATAAGCTCAACATGTCGACGCCGGTCTCCGGCCAAGTCCTGACGGTCGAGATCGTCAAAGCGGTCGACGCTTCGCCGAATGCGATCGAACTCAAGAACTTCAAACTCGATATTCCATTTGGCGACACCGAAAAACCGGATATCGTCAATGTTGCGGTATCGTCCGTCATGGACGGCGCCAACGAGATCGCGCGTGAACTGGTCATCAATTTCCGCAAGGACGACACCTCGGCGGACGCGCTCTCCGGCAGCAAGTACCGCATCCACAACGACGTTCAGTATCACAGCCTCAGCGCGGTGAACGGTCAATTTGCAAGCGGCAACAAGACCATCACCTTCCGACTGGATAAGGCATCCACCGATCCGAAGATCTATGCCCTCCTCGCGGCAAACGGCGTCAACAAACTGCTCGTCGACGGTGTCGCGGACAATGCCGGCAATGTGATGGATACCAAGAGCTACATCCTCCAAGGCACGACGTCGCTCGAACTCTATGTCGATGAAATCTACACCTTTGACCGGTATCAGGGTGCGCAGAGACCGGGGCTCCACTTCGTCATGACGGGCAATGTCGCGGCAGTCGGTGACATCAACACGATCGTACCGACCGTCAACCTCAAGTTTGGCGATGTCGAATTCGACGGTACCGATGTCTACCTCTTCGCTGCGGACGGCTACAAGGTGCCGAACGTGGGAGGATTCCAAGTCCAAGTTCCGGCGGGTGTCTTCACCTCCGACATCGGTCGTCCGAGTGTAGCGGAAGCGAGCAAGGCGGTGGTTGACCGCATCAAACCGGCTCCGCAAATTAAAAATGGAGAGCTGGATTTGATGTTCCTCCATCCGAATACCATGGTCTTACTCTTTACCGAGCCGCTCAAGAACAGTCCGAACATCGACTCGCATTTCGTGCCGGCTCTGCGACTCAAGCTTTATACCGGCGGACAGGAGAAAGATCTGCTGCCGACCGTCGATTACACTCTCGATTTTGACGTCCGGATGCCGGAGACCCTCTCGATCCAATTTACGGCTCCGATCGCGACGGGAGATCAAGTCATCGTCGAATGGATCGGAAGCCAGTTTATTACGGATGCCAACGGCAACCCGCTCGACACGCTGTCCGGTACCATGTCGACCGTAACACAAACACATTAGAATCTGCTTGCCGAACCGCCCGACCCTCGGGCGGTTCTTTTGACTCAAGGAGGTCCGGATGAAACAAGTTCGACTTATTATCATAATCATTCTTTTGATGGCGCTCTTAACCGCCTGCGAAGAAAAACCGGCGATCCTGTGGCTTGACGGCGTGACCGACGTCAGCTGCTTCACCGACGGGATGATGCAGGTGTCCTATGAGGACGCCGGCTCCAAATCGGGATATGTCGATGCGGATGGAAAGCTCGTAATCCGCGATGCCGTCGGTGCCGTCACAGCCTTTATGTGCAATGGCCGCTTTGCAGACGGCAGGGCAAAGTATATGATCGATGACAAGCTCGGTTACATCGACAAGTCGGGCGCCGTAGTCATCCCGGCGGTCTACGACGATGCGTCGGTGTTTGTAGACGGACTTGCCGTGGTTCGCAAGGGTGATCGGGAAGAGTATATCGATGCGGACGGCAAGACCGTCTTGGTCTGTCCGGACGGCTATTTTGCCGGAGGGCATGGTACCGGCATCGCGCAACATCCGATCTACCGTTTTTCTGAGGAGCTTGCGCTCATTACGACGACTGAAGGTACGACGGCATTCGTCGATCGACAAGGCAAAGTCGCGATCCCGGAGAACGTGGAGTATGAACTCGCGGATCTCTTTGCCGAAGGTTTCGCCTGCGTCGTCAAGGATCTGCGCTCCAACGAACCGCGATTCGGCTTCATCGACAAATCCGGTCAGATCACCATCCCGATTCAGTTTGAGCAAGCACAGTCCTTCTCAGAAGGCCTTGCGGCAGTACGAATCAATGGCAAATGGGGGTTCATCGACCGCGTAGGTGCGATCGTCATCCCGGCGGAGTACGACTGGGTCCGCGACTTTGAGGACGGACTGGCCGTGGCCGCCAAGGAAGGGATCTGCACCTTTATCGACTCGAATGGGGCGCCGGCATTTGATTTCCGGTGCGATCTGGCATTCGGCTTCCGAGGCGGATTTGCGACGGTGTCCAAAGACGAACGCTGGGGTGTCATCGATCGGAGCGGGAACTTAGTGACCGACTATCAATATGACTACATCGGGACCTTTGATCTCGGAGTAGCGGTCGCCTCACTCCGCGCCGAGAACAACGAATCCAAGCAGGGTATCATCGACTCCAAAGGCAATGTCCTCCTTGAAATCGTCTACGACCAAGTGCACCGCAGCGAAGACGATCCTTCCCTCTTTGTCGTGAGACAGGGGGAGCGGTATGGAATCTTCCGCGTGAAAAAGACAAATTAGCAGCTCAGGTTTGCACTATCGATCCGAGTCCCCCGCCTAACGGGGGCTTTTTCGTACAACTTGAAGAACTTAAGCCGGTTGTGAAAGAGCTCATGGTTGAGTCGGTTAAGGCAGACAACCTCAAAGAGATCGTTGTTACGTTCAATCACGAAGTAGCGAAGGATTCGGTTGTCAAAGAAGCATTCTCGCTCTCGAAGCAAGCTGCTACTCAAGAACTTGCACCGGTTCTTAAAGAAGACGGAAAGACTGTTGTAATCTCACTTAAGAATGAACTGAGCAACCAAGCAGAGTATAAACTGACTGCTGAAGGTCTAGTTTCGGCACAAGATGCTACGGTTAAGCTTGCAAAGGCTCCTGTAACGTTTAGAGCTCTGGATGCAATGATGCCGGAAGTTCTGAGCGTTGAGTTTAGCGGTCCGAAGCACCTTACGATCAAGTTCTCCGAGCCAATCAAAACAAAAGGTAATGTGTCTGTTGAGTCAGGAAATCTGAAAGTTTCCGCAAACATCGCTGCTGCTCAAGTAGGAACCGATACGGTCACAGTGCCTGTGTATTCAACATTCGTTGAAGGTAAAGAGTACAAGATTGAGATCCAAAATTTCGAGGACTTCGCAGGATATAAGAACCTGATCAAATCAACAGCTCTTACTTATGCGAAGGATACAACTGCTCCAACAGCAGAAGTAATCGTAGCAACTCAAGAGTACGTCATCATCCAATTTTCTAAGCCGGTCGAAGGTCTCACTAAAGATCACTTCTTCCACACATTCCCAGCATACACTGCAAAGACAGTGACTGATATGGAAGGCAACGCTGTAAAATCGCGTACCGCATACGATAAAGTAAAAGTTACTTTATATGATGCGCTCGGTGATAAGGCGCTTCCAGAAGGCGACGTTAAGTTCATGATTCTGTCAAAAGCCGGCACACAAGTCCAAGACCTGTGGGGAAATAAATTTGCTGATTTTGCAGATACTCTGAAAATTACTGCAGACAAGACACAACCAGAAGTTAAAAAGGTGGAAGCAAAAGGCAAGAATAAGTTTGAAATCACATTCTCAAAATCTGTTTTGCTCAAGCCTGCTCACATCGATGTTCTCAATAAAGATGGAAAAGCAATGACTGGACTTGCTCTCAGTCTGGACAAAACATCTGGAGATAAGTTCACTGCAACTGTCGTTAAGTCTCTTGAAGGCGAAACCGTAACCATTAATATCAGCGGAGCAAAAGATACAACTCTCAATGAGAATAAGATGGTTGAATTTAGTGGAGTCGTCGACTTTAAAGACATGACACCGCTTGGACTGAGCTATGCTTCGTATGAGGCGGCAACTGCAACACAACCTGGATATGTATATGTATTCTTCAGCGACGATGCAGAAACGGAGAGCGCGCTCAATGGCGGAAACTATCACCTCGTCGCAAAAGTTGGTGGTAAACTCACTGCATTTGCAAATGCTCCGGAGTTCTTCAACGGAAACAAGGTAGTTCGAATTCTCCTTAACAAGGATGAGACAGTTGATACAACAACTCAAGACCTCCAGGTTATGAATGTTAAGGACTTGGCAGGTAACGGACTTGATACAAACAAAGTGACTTTCACAGCACTGAGTGCACAGGTTGACCCTGTTCTCCAGTCTCGAGTTGCTGTCGATGCGAAAAC
>JAUMWO010000003.1:29131-41599 GCA_030529605.1 Bacillota bacterium
ACAATCGAAGTAACGTTCAATACAGCAATTGCAGGTGTTGATGAGTCTGGTATCACAGGAGTAAATGCTGATAAGATCGCGTCTGTTGAAGTTGTAGGCAAGAAAGTTGTCATCAAGCTCAAGGATGCAATGGATGGAGCGGATGAAATTGCCGCAACTCAGCAGATCGGATTTAAGAAAGATGCTGTAGTATCCGTACTTGGCGGAAAGAATGCTGTTGAGGCTTCAGCACAAGTTGACGACAAGATTCAACCAGAGATTGAAAAAGTTGAAGTTGGTCCTGCGAAAACAATCAAGCTGACATTCACTAAGAAACTGAACGGGACGGTGGCAGAATACAAGAACGATCTTGTCATCGTCGATGCAAAAGGCAATACACTTCTTCCTTCTGCACTCACAACAACTGGATTGGATAAAGTCGTTACAGTTGCACTGAACCCACTTCCAACAGAAGTTGGACAGTATGTTGTTTCTTCGCAGTCTGCACCGTTTAATATCAAGTCTGGCACAAACCTGTTGAAGCCATTCTCTGGTAAAACTGTCATGTTCAATGACTTCACTGGCCCAACTTTTGATGCCGCTCCAAAAGGAACGGACAACAGTGCTACTAAGCTCGTTCTCACAGCAAGTGATAAGCTGTTTACTGCAGCTGATGGCGCCACTGCAGCAGGTGCCACTATTCCGAAAGCAAAATTCACCCCAGCTGGAACTGCCACAATAAATGCAAATCCAGCTCACGCGGATAAGGTGATTACCATCACATTCAACCCTAACGCCGCAGATGATGATACCCTGACTATCGCCGCAAATTCATTCTACGACGAAGCAGGAAATGGTAACCTCCAAGTAGTATACAAGTTTAATGCTACAACAGGTTGGGTGAAACAATAGTTAATTCCAATCAAAGCCGCCCTTCGGGGCGGTTTTTTTGTGTACAAAAAATCCACCCCGACTTGCGTCGAGGTGGATTGAATGGGTGAATACGAGATTCGCGAAAAGCGATTACTCGAGCACCCAATTTGTACCGTTGTACTTGAGAGTAGCTGGTTTAACCGGGTTTCCACCAACATTTGTCAGTGTATTAGCCGCATCATTCTCTACCAGTACGAGAGTATCGTTTGCAGCCGCTGGACCGCCGAGTACGAATACTACTTCTCTTGTTGCTTTGGTCAAAGTAGCGCTTGTGATCGTTACAGTACCAGTCTTGTTAAAGGAAGCTGTAATCGCACCGTCCGCCTCTGCACCGCCCTTGTAGAGTGGCTCAGAGAAGACGATCGTCAAGTTCGCTGCGTCGTTTGTTGCGCCCTCTTTGATGGTAAACGTAGTCGTTTTGTTGAGATCCGCTACGAATGCATCGAACTTGGCAAGAGGATTATTTTGTGCTGTAGCAAAGACAGGGCTGTCAACGAGCGTCAGGTTGTAATTACCTTCTTTGACTGTAGTCAGCGAGATAGTGATCTTAGCGCCAGCTACTGCAGTGGTGTAGTCGATGACTGGAGTCAGTTTTGTACCATCGAGAACGAGAACGAAGTCATGTGCATACATGTTTGCGTTTGCAGCATCCATGTTACGTGTCGTATCGATCTCAAACTTGCCTGTTGCCTTGATGAACTTGATGCCATCTTTCTTGACAGCCGGCTTGATTTTGTCGGTTGGTGCAGCAGCAGGATGCGCCTTGTTACCAGTTTGGAACGCGGTGCTTGTAACCATGTTCACCGGTACCTCAACCGTTGTTTGGATTGCAACGTTCGTTGCGTCAGTATAAGCCAAGAGATCCTTCGTCTCATCCGTTTGTGTGAGTGTGACGACTGTCTTGTTTGCAACAACTTCAACTTCCATCGAAACGGTCGCGAGATCTGCAGCAGGGATTGCAGGATTGAATGTGAAGTCTGTCTTCTCAATTCCGTCCACTTCTTCGCTGAATGTGATCACAACTTTGTCAAGGGATTGTGCAACAACCGACTTGACTTCAGGCTGAGTCGCTGCGGAGAGTCCTTTTGTGATTACGTTATCGATAGGGAGGATTTTGTTTCCAGCTGTATCCTTGACATTTTCAACGACGAGTTTTGCACCCGCGCTGTTGAGCGATGCGTACTCATCTTTGGAGAGCGTGAACTTAACGACCATGTCTCCGTTGTGGAACTCAGCAGCATTGCTCAGTTTTGTGTAAACTGTGTTGCCGCCCTTCAGTTCTTTTACGATGTAGTTTGCAGCTTCGAGTGCACTCGAGTCAACCGGCTCATCGAAGAAGACATAGAATGTAGCAGGAACTACCGGTGGAGTCTTTTCGTTGTAGTTAACGCCAGCATCTTCGAGGACTGCTTTCTTCACAACTGGTGCTGTCTCGTCACCGATGGTAACGGTTGTGCTGTAATCCGCCATCTTGTTCTCAGACAGAGTGGTATCTTTCACGCCTGTGATGTTGAAGATGAAGGTCTTACCAGCTTGCTTCTTACCAAACTTGACATCGTATTCCGAATCCGACTTCTTCGTTACAGTGTAGTAGAGACCTGCAACTGCTTTTCCGTCCGATCCGAGGATTTCAAGCTGCTTACCCTTCACAACTTCTTTCACGCCTTTTGTGAAGATGATGCGAACTTGATCTTCTGCAAGAACCTTAATTTCTTTTACTTCCGGTGCAACTTTGTCTGCAGCAACCTTGACGACCATTTCCACATCGCCCAATTTGTTGCCCCACAGGTCTTTGATCTTGTCACCCATGATCATGACTTTGACATCGCCTTCCGGAAGCGCTTTGTCTGCTGCAACTTGGTAGAAGACAACGCGTGCTTTTTGAACTACGTCAGTTGCCGTATAGTTCGTCTTGCCGTCTTCCGACTTCACTGCAACCGCTTTGTATGCCGAGAATGTATGAGCAAATTTGTCCGCTGTTACACCGGTAACCGGCTTGCTGAACTCTACGATGAGGTAAGTTTGCTCTGCTTTTACGACATTTGCAGTTGGAGCTGTGGTATCTTTTGTGTAAGTCAGTTCCAGTGTCTTGTTGATGTTCTCGTAACCTGCAAGGTCTTTGTAACCGGTGATTTCGAGAGTGTAAGTCTTGCCGTCCGACAGAGTGCTGTAGAGCGGAACATTGATCTTACGTGCATCTTCCGTACGTGCAGCATTGTTGACCGAAAGAACGGTCTTTTCTTGCTTCACGGACAGTTTACCTGCATTGCGTACCACCGGCTCAGAGAATGTGATCGTCACATTGCGTGGGCCTGTGAACTCAACGTTCTCAACCATTGGAAGAGTTGCGTCGAATGCAGTGAACTCAGTTTCTGTTTTTGCAAGTTTTACGTTCTCATCTTCTGCTGCTACCACATTGTTCGCAGTGAGGACGTATTTCTTTTGGTTGACCAATGGGTTTGTAACCGTCAGAACAACCGTCTTGTTATCTTCTTTCAGCTCAGCGGAGATTGCACCAGGTGCATTTGGCTTCAGAGCGAACGCCTTTGCCAAAGAATCTTTCTTCACTTCGTGATTGAACGTAACAACGATCTCTTTGAGGTTGTCTGCCTTAACCGACTCAACCATGAGCTCTTTCACAACCGGCTTAAGTTCTTCAAGTTTGCCAATTACAACGCCGAGAACTTTCTCGTCTTTCATAACCGGGAGAGAAACCGTAGGCCAGATCATGTTGAACGCTTCGCCGCGTGTGAGACGCTTCGACTCCGGAGCCATCATGTTTGCTTTTTCGCCAACAAGCTTGTTCCAGTTTGCAGTGTTCTCACCCCATTTCTCGTCTTGGCCGAGAGCACGGAGAAGAACCGTAGCGAGCATTTCAGTAGTGACAGCGCCCTTGTTGTTGAAGACGCCTTGCGTATCGCCTTTGAGCCAACCTTGCGATTGAGCGAATGCGATGTAAGGCTTCGACCAGTTAGGGAACTTCGCTTCGTCAGCAAATCCGGATGGAGCTGCGAAAACTTTTGCTTCTTCGCCCTTACCGTGGATTTCTGCCAACAGAGCAGCGAGTTGCTCGCGTGTCAGATGATTTTCCGGACGGATCGTACCGTCTTCGTAGCCTTTGATGAACCCGTAGTGCTTGAGGGTTTCACCTGCAGTCGGCTGTGTAGCATAGCCGTCTGCAAACACCGGAAGGCTTCCGAGTACGAGCACGAGTGCCAGTACGATGGATAACAACTTCTTCATTGTTTCCTCCTTAAAATTTTGTTTTGTTTCAGAGTTAGACTTACGTCACAATCCTAGGTTAAATTATAGCATAGCAGTGATTCATTGCAACTACCCCACCACATTGTAACCCAATTGTAACACTGTCGATTGACACTTCTAATTATACCCCGAGCCTCAGAAGAGTCAATTAACATGGAGTGACAAAATATTACAGCTATATTTCCTATTCGACGCTTGTCGACTGAAACCCTTTTAACAGCGCTTTCTTCGCCGCTTCAATCGCGGCGTCACCCTCCGCCTCGATGTCCGGCTTCACCCCGACACCGTTGACTTGGACATCCCCGGCGAGCAGGTACTCGGCGATGGTGAGCTTCACGACGCTCCCATCGTAGAGCTCGAGCAGATTTTGCACCGTGCCCTTTCCGTACGAATTGGTTCCGATGAGGATGCCTTCTTTGTTTTGCTTGATCGCCCCGGCGAGGATCTCACTCGCGGAGGCAGACGCTTCGTCGATCAGCACGGCGAGCTTCATCGGCGTGCGCGGGAGCTGCGCTTGATACGAGTCGCCCTCGTGGTGCGCTCCGGCGGTCTTGACGATCATCTTGCCGCGTCCGACAAACATGTCCGCAATCGCGATCGCTTCGCGAAGATAGCCGCCGCCGTTGCCGCGCAGATCGAGGATCAGACGCTCCACACCCTTACGTTGGAGAGCAAAGAGCGCTTCGCGCATCTCCGCTGCGGACCCGTCGCTGAACTGCGAGAATTTGATGTATCCTTCGCCCGTCGGCAACACCTCGTAGCGGACGGCTTTGATACGAATCTCGTCGCGCTTGATGCGGTACTCGATCAGCTGCTTTGCCCGGAGGATGCGCAGGGTGACGATGGTTCCCTTGTCGCCGCGGATGCGTGTGACCACTTGGTCGACCGACATCCCCTCGGTCAGCGTGCCGTCGATCGCGACCACGATGTCGCCCGCTTTGAGTCCGACGCGCTCAGCCGGTGTCGATTCAATCACGCCGTCGATGCGGATGCGTTTCGATTCGTCGACGCCGATGTAAGCACCGATGCCGAAGAAGTTGCCGGTGAGCGACGTCTTCCAGCGATCGTATTCTTCGATCGTCATATAGGTGGAATGCGGATCACCGGCTTCCAAGATCGCCTTGTAGACCTGATTCATCAGTTCGTGGCGCTCGTACTTCTTATAATATTGCGTTTCGATCAGGTTCAGGATGCCGTCGATCTTTTTCTCTTCGTCTTGGGAGAGCGCAAACAGCGGGGAAGCCATCGACGCGACGAAGAGAATGATCAGCACGATCGCGACGATCGTGGTAAGCAATTGCTTGCGCTGTCTTTTGCGGGCGTGTTTTTGCTGCAATGTGAGCTTGTTGTTCTTTTTCATCGGTCCCTCTTCTTATTTATAACGGATCAATTCCAGATAAAGATTGCCGTCGCGGAGCTCTACGACCGCTTTGTCGGTCATCATCGAGATCAGCGTCAACTCATCTTCCTCGTCGTTTTCTCCCATCAGCTGCCAATAATACTCTTCGATTTCACGCTGTCTCTGGTTGTTGAGCATCTTGCGCAGATACTCGACATAGCGCGGCGTCACGCCCGTCTTGTAATCCACGACGCGGATCATCGAATGATCGTCATGAATGACGACCTTGAAATCGACCTCATTGGTATCGTCCTTGAGAAACAGCGTCGTCAGCTCGTCGACGATTTTGGCAATTTTTTTGACTTCGTGCCTCATACTCCCTCCTGAGCGCTAATCCCGGTCGCGACGGAATGCTTCGATGATCGGAAGCAGGAATGCGACGGCGATACCGCCCGAAAATCCGTTGTTGTATAAATTGATCCCGCCGTGAATGATACCGATGTTAAACACCAGCGTCAAGTGGAGCATGCCGGCGATCACACCGACAATTGGACCATAAGCTCCCGCAATCGGCGCGATGGCCGTCGAGAACAGCATCGAGATCAAAAACATCGTGCTCGAGAAATTGTAATCGAAGAACAATCCGGCGAGCAGCACACCCGCCATGATCGGGAGTGAGTTCGCCGGCTGTTTGCCGAATGCCGAAAAGCCCACGATGGAAAAGATTCCTGCGAGAATCGGTCCGTTGACGACGCCGCCGAGCAACAGCACAACGGTGACGGCGATCAATCCCATGACCCCCATGTTGAAGAAGGTCAAACCATAATCGACGAGCGAAGTGAGATCCGTGACCGTGCGTCCTTTGAGCTGAAGCACCGTCTTATAGTCGACAAAGATCTTGGGGTCGATCAGATAGCCGACGACGATCAGATACAGGAAGAGCGCGATGACCAGGGAGGTCAAAAACGGCGTACTCTGCTCGTAGATCAAGCTGACCGGCTGCACCTCGATCGCAAAGCTGCGAAGCGCCGAAGTGATCACCGTCCCGAGCATCCCGGCGGTGAAGCCGATGTTGTAGAGATTGTAACCGTCATGAAAACGCAGCATATGAGCGGACAGCGGCATGATGACGAAGCCGATGCCGATGCCGAACATCATCGCCATAAAATAGGCGAAACCGGATTTGAAGATCCCGCCGAAGGCGATGAAGGAAACGAGCGGCGCCAAGGCCGTCGAGAACATCGTGACGAGAATCACGTTTTTCATCGGCATCTTTTGGAACCGCGCATAGAGATAGCCGCCCGCGTAGAGCGGCAAGATATTGAGGATGTTTTTCCCGAAGAACGAGAAGCCGAGCACCGTGAAAAACGCCGCGATCAAAAGCCCGTTGATCCGCATGCGAAAGTGGCGTAGCAGATACAGGTTGAACAGCGAAATCACCGCGGCATTGACACAGGATGCGCCGATGCCTCCGACGAGAAAAAAGTCCGTAATCAGAATGTTCGGCGAGAGCAAGATGCTCCGCATCCCGTTCGGAATCGCGCCGAGCCCTCCTTCAAACAGCAGTGCATGGATCACTCCATAGAGAAGTAAGGCGACCGGGAAAACGAGCAAAATCAGGAGCTTGGTTTCCTTGTGCAGATCCTTTGCCGTCGGATGCAGTTCGAGAATTCCACGAATTTGAGGATTTTTGGTGTCGATCGCTCTCCCCTCCTTTCAACTTTGATTGGATCCCTCGCCCCGGATAGACTCCATCAGCGATTGAGCAGTTTCTCACGGTAATCCGGCGTGATCGTGTCATTGAGATGTCGGATCAGATCGTAGAGAATCTGTGCCGCCTCCTCGCGCAGCACGGTGGCATGCGGATGGAAGTATCCGTCAGTGCCTCGCACCAGTCCGATCTCCGTTCCCATGTAGATCGCGTCCTTCGCCCAGTTCGGGATTTTTTTGGTATCCAGATAAATTGTATCATACGGCGGGTTGGGTGCGATATGCTCAATTCCGAGGGCACGGATGGTCATGACGACCATCTCGGCGCGCGTCAGAAGCTCATCGGGCTTGAGATAGCGGTTTTTACCGCTGACGAGACCGAGTTTTTTGTACCGCTCGATGTAATGATAATCGGGATCGGCCGGCAACACATCGAGATACGGTGTATCGACTCCCGGACGCAGTCTACGTGTGATCTCCGTGCGCGTCGGCTCCGGAAGCTCACCGGCGATGACGATGGACAGCGCTTTCGCAAATTCATGGCGATGAATCGGCGTGTGCGGCGCATAAAACTCCTTGCCGACGTCGAAGGCCTGCATCGCCGTGAGCAATGTGATCGCACGCTCCGCCGGCAGTCCCGCGATGTCGCGGATGCGCGGGATCACCAGCGCTTCCTGCCCCGACGGGACGCGGTTGGACATCCGCTTGGTGCCTTGGTTGCGCTTGGATGTGTCGAGCGGCTGAGATCCTGCGGTGGCAGCACCGGTCGCGCCCGTGCCCGGACCGCTCGCGCCGGCCGCGGATGCGCCGACACCCGTAGCCGTGCCGACTCCTGCACCGGTTGCCGCCTCGGGACGGTAAAGGTCATAGGTGTAGGTGACGACATTCTCGTCCATCAACTGCTTGAAATAACTGCCGCGGAAGCTTATGTTCTGCGGATCCGTGTACTGGTATTCGAAGAATGTCTTCTTGAGCGACGAAAGCCCGATGTCGACGATGCCCGTCCACACGCGATCGCCCTTGTCGCTCGGACGCGTGCTGCGGATTTCCTGGCGCACCACCCGGCTCTCCTGCTCGCCGTAGCGATGCTCGTAGCCGACGATCGGCTTGACGTCGATGACGAAACTTACGGAACCGGAGTTCTTTCGCGCGTCGCCGTCAAGATAGAGTGTCTTTTCGAGCAGGAGATTGCCCGATTGGTAACTGACCGCCGGGGTGTTGTCGGTGACACGGCTTTCGAGATAATTGTATTTGCCGAGCGTGAAGGTACCTTCGGGCGTCGTGATGCTCTCCGCGTATTTGGTCAGCGTGCGCTTCTGCACGGTTTGACCGAGCGCTTCGTTTGGAGTCAGCACGACCTCGAATGCGACATCCCGCTTGAGTGCGATCTTTTCCGCTTCGTTGGAGAGCTCGAAACTGTAGCTCTGCGTGTATTTGTTCTTGCCCTTCGGCGGTGCGGAAAGCTTCACCGTCCCTTTGAGGTGAATCGGCTTGCCCGTGATGAAGGTCACTTCTTCGTACTCGTATTGGCCGTTGATCAATTTGTCGCCGACGAGTCCGGCTTCCACCCAGATCACCTCGGCAAACGCGGCATGGTAAGCGGCGGAAAGCAGGAGCGCGAGCGCCAATGTGATGGTGATGAGCAGAGGACGCAGCGGCGTCCCGGCGAGCCATCGAGAGCGGATGGTGTTATCGTTCACGCGATACTCCTTTCGTGTTGATTGTGCGCGGGGAGCGAGTTGTGCACGGGGACGCTTCACTCGACGAAGATCACCAGCGCATCGCTGCCGAGGCGCATGATGTAGAGGTAGTCCCCGAGCCGGATGTCGGACACCGTGATCGGCACATTGTTCTTGACGATGATCGCATCCGTGTACTTGATGAAGATGTTGGCGGTGGTCGCCGTCCATCGACCCGTGTAATTGGTGAAATCGTGGGCATCCGTGATCTCGATGCGGTTCCATGTCGGGTCGTTGCCGGCGACGATGCCGCGCGACAGCACTGCCGTCGTATAGATCTTGTCGAGCTCTTTCGCGATCTGCTCTTCCTTGGACAGACGGTCGTCGATCGGATTGAGAGGTTGGAGGCCCTTGTGGCGCATGTTCATCGCGATGATGGATTTGTCCGCCGGGTTCACGACGGCAAAGGCGTAGTAACGCTTGTATCGCAGTCCGGGACCGGACGACACCGCATTTTCGGTGCGCGCATACTTGTCGTGAAAGAATTTCGAAGGCGTTAGGGTTTTGATCGCATCCGGATCGGTGATGTCGCGAATCAAGCTGTTCGTGTAAAACTTATAGCTTCCGCTCGTGTTCGGGTTGACCGGATCGAGGCGGTTGTTGACGAACTGGGTGTGGTTGGCGAAGGTCATCGATGAGACACCGACTCCTTCGACGGCGCCGATGCGAATGCGGTCAAAGATGTCTTCGTGCGCCGAGGTCACCTTGACAAAGAGCGCCTGTTTTTCATACGAGCCGGTCGGCGTCTCGGATGCGACCAGCACCGTATCGCGCGGCTTGAGCTCGGTGTTCGGGATCACCAGACCGTCCCGAATCAAAATCGTTCCTTTGGTGATGGTGAAGTTGTCGCGGGTGAGCAGTTCAAACTCGCCCTTGGTGTGATCGACCGTGCGGACAGAGCTCGAGTGCAGCAGCTCTCCACCCGTCTTGATCGAGAGGCTGACGACGGTCGGCTTGCCGTATACCTGCTTGACGACGGCGTATGCCTGAGCGCCCGGATAAAAGCGCGAGAGCATCTCCGGCGTGAGTTCGCGGTCGCCCGCGTAGATCTTGGTGTTGTCGGAAAGATTGAGGTCGACGGCGTAGGTCTCCGCCTGTTCCCATTGGTTGTTGCGGATGAACTCCGGCTTGGAGACGCCGTCCGTTCCGATCAGTTGGAGCTCCTGTCGCTGTCCGACGATGGAGCGAATCTTTCCCTTGTAAATGATGTCGAAGAGCATCTCCGGCGCTTCGATCTCGACACGCGATGCGTTGGCCTCGCCGATCGAGTCATAAAAAATCTTGACTTCTTCGCCCGGCTTGAGCGCACCGTAGCTCACGAGATTGCCGCTCTTGGTGAACTGCGTCATCGAGTCGATCGTGACGGTGAAGCGTTCGCCGCCCGCCGTCTCGACACGGAAATCCGTCGGATATTTGCTGATGACCTTCCCCATGCGCATCTTGCCGAACGGCGGGATGTACCCGGGATCGCCTTCGAAGGATTCGCCGTGCAGGACGGTGATGTAGCCGTTGGTCACTTCGGCGCGAACCGGAAGTCCGTACACAAAGTCTTTGAGGTTCGCCGCCCTTCGATTGATCTGATGGGTTGCGTACGGAGCGATCGGGAACCGATGCGTCTTTTCGTCGTAACCGTAGATGGAGATGGACGCATCGGTCTTGTCGGTCTGCGGGAACACTTCCCGCACGGTTCCGGTGAGCGTCAGCTTGTTGGGCGCGCCCACCTTGATGTAGACGACCTCACGTTTTTCGTCGACGAGGTATTCGAGGACATCGCCGACTTCGAGGAGTTTCACGCCCCCGGATTTGTCGTTTTTGGAGGTGATGATGTCCTCGCGGATGCCCGTGTAATTGTCTTCGACGACGATGATGTCAAAGACATCGCCCGAGACATCGGCGACCCGGTAGATCTCCTCGGTGACATTCTTGCCGCCGGTCGGATTCTGCTGTCTGCGGATGTCGATCAGGTTGCCCGTGTGGAAGCGATGGTAGACATCGGCTTCGCCGAATGCCGCCTTCATCTTGTCGAGGACGAGCCCGTTGTCGACGACACGCGCGTAGCGCAGCGCGCCGTCCATCGTGATGTACTCGATCTCGTCTCCGATCTGAATATTGGTGCTCACCGAGATGATGCCGCCCCGGTAGGTGATGTATTCTTTCCAGCCGCCGACGGTGTTGCGTTCGGCGTTGAGTTGGGTGACGCTGCCGTCGACATTGCGAACGGTCACGGTCGTGGTGGTCTTGCGGTTGTTGCCGTCTACCGTCTCATTCATCTTGGCACCGATGACGAGGCCGAAGCCCGACGCGGTCGCGCGCTGCGCTTTGTATCGTTCGAATGCTCCGGCAAGCCAGACCGCCATCTCCGCTCGGGTCAGCTGTCCTTTCGGATCGAAGCGACCATCGGCGAGCAGCGGCACGACTTCGATGGCGATGAGACCCTCGAGCATGCTGCGGTAGGTCGGATTGACCTGCGCCCAGTCGGAAAAGGAGAACACCTGCGTCTGCACGAACTCCAGCTGGCCGCTGATCGCCCGCCCCGTCCAGAGAGCGGCACGCTCTCTGGTCACCGGCTGCTGCAATGTCTTGAGCTCCGGCTGTTGGACGATACCCAGCGTCTGCGCCTCCGCCATGTACTCGCGGTTGAGCAGCCCGGTGAGCCGCTCCGGCGACGTGGAAGACCCGGACTGTGCGTAGACCCGCTGCATGACGGAGCCCTCGCGTCCGCGCAGGCGGACGAGGCTCCGGATCAGCTCGAAGCCCGTCGCCGGGGCGGCGGGGCGATATGCTCGATCCCCGTAATTGTTGAGGACTCCGAGCGCCGTCATGCGGACGATCTGCTCGTGACCGTAGCTTCCGCGAATATCGTTGTAATAGACTTCATTGACCAAAGCGCGCGCTTTATCGGTTCCGACCAGCGTGTTCGCTTTGGACAGATCGGTCTGTTTTGCCGTCAGCTTCGGAACCGGGATATCGAATGGCGAGTTGCCGTACACCGGTGCCGGTGCGACCGTTCCGATCGCCATCGCGGCGAGCAGAACCCATGCCATAACGCGTTGCTTCATATTTCCTCCTTACCTGGTTGCGGGTGGGCGAGACGGGGCGCCGCGGCGCCGCGGCGCTAAAACTGCGGCGCCATCAGCACATAGTGGCCGGAGCGATCGATGCGCGCTGCGACCTTGCCGCTTGCGGCGTCGACCGTCGCCTGCACTTCACGGTAGCTGCCCGTCGATTCGTCATATCGATAGAGGCGAACACGCTCTTTTTGTCGCGTGTTGAGCCCGGAATTCATAAAGAACACATAGTCCATCGGCGCGCTCAAGGTACGGAACTCTTTTTTGTCCTCGTTCGCACTCGCATGGAAGCTCAGGCTGTGGATCGCCGACACCGGCTTCCACCCGCGGATCGATGGGGTCGGAGCGCGTCCGTCGATGACCTCGGTCACCGTGCCATACGCGTGGTACACGCGGTCGATTGCCCGGAATTCGCTCGTGTTGAGCTGGACCGGCG
>JAUMWO010000088.1 GCA_030529605.1 Bacillota bacterium
TGCCCGATGCGCTCTTCGAACCGTGGAAGCGGAAGGGGCAGGAACTCGCAATCGACAGCTTGTGGGATTGAGAAAGGAAACCGATTTGTCGATCCATTTGTAGTATAATAAAAATAAAAAAGTAGGAGGCAATTATGAAATTTGTGTTTGAACGCATTCCGCAGACGGTCGAAGAATTCAAGTCGATGGATAACTTCTCGCTCAAAACGCCGCACAATACGGTCGCACTCCTGATGATTGCACTTTGCCGCTATGTCGAAGACCCGCAGGTGGGGATCGATATGATCAATGTGCTCAAAGGTCCCGAGCAACTCTCCTATCATGATGTCAAATTTCATGAGGAGCGCCTCCGCGACAAGAAATACTTGCCGAAATCGTATTTTGAAGGCGCGACTCCTGCCAACAACTACACCCCGAACATGCCGATGACCATCGAAGTCTACGACGATCCGATCAATCTGGCATCTCCGGGATATACTCGCCTCTTTGTCGCCAGCGGAGGAGCCGACAGCAAGCGCCCGGTACAATGCCGAAGCAAAGGAGACGATCACTTTATTTGGGACTATCCGGGACTTCTCGCCGGAATTCGCAAGCCGGCAGCCGAAGACCCTTGGGCTTAAGGGGAGATGAATTATGGATGTAGTCAGTCATAAGTGTCCGAATTGCGGTTCGTCGCTCGCCTTCAGCGTTCAGGATCAGCAGATCAAATGCGAATCCTGCGGCACGACCTACGATCAGGAGCAGATGCAGAAATACCAGGAGATGCTCGAAAATTCGGATGGAGACGGAGTCAGCATCGAATGGAAGGAGTACCGACCGACCGAGTATCGAGACGGGGAGATGCGCTCCTATCGCTGTCCTTCGTGCGCCGGAGAGATCCTCGCGGACGAAACGACGGCTGCGACGCGTTGTCCGTACTGCGACAACCCGACCTTGCTTTCGCCGCAATTGACCGGGATGTACGCGCCCGACTATGTGATTCCGTTCAAATTCGACAAAAAGGAAGCGCTCGACCGACTCAAAAAGTATTACAACAAGCGCTTTCTCCTGCCGAGGGCATTCAAAACACAGCATCGAATGGAGCTGATCCAATCGCTCTATGTTCCGTTCTGGCTCTTTGACTGCCATGCGAACGGCAATCTGATGTTCGACGCCAAGATTGTCACGCACTCGGAGGACAGTCGCTATCGTTACACCCACACGCAGCACTATCTCGTTTCCCGTGCCGGCAACATGGATTTCTCCAACATCCCGGTGGACGGATCGAGCAAGATCGATGACGCCCTGATGGAGTCGATCGAACCGTTTGATTACAGTCAGATGGTGCCATTTGACGGAATGTATCTCGCCGGAATTCTCACCAATAAATACGATGTCGACGATGCGGCGAGCAAGCCGCGTGCGGATAAGCGCGTCGAGCAAAGCGTCGAACAGGCGCTCCGGGATACTGTGCGAGGCTATACTTCCGTGTTCCGTCGCGGCGGCAGCATCTCGGTCGAAGGAGGAGAGGTCAGCTACGCTCTCCTGCCGGTCTGGCTCTTGGCAACACGTTACAAAAACAAGGTATACAATTTCGCGATGAACGGTCAGACCGGAAAATTCGTCGGCGACCTTCCGGTCAGCGTTCCGAAGTTCCTCATCACGTCGCTCGTGATTTTCCTGACGCTGTTGGCGATTCTGTGGTACTTTTTGCGATAGGAGGGTAGGATGAAGACAAAACGTAGATTTCTTTCCTTGACCCTGATGCTCTTCCTGCTGGTATTCTCGTTGGCGCCGGCTTTTGCGACGCCGGGAGATTCGCTTCTGATCGACGAGACCGATCTGTTCGACTCGGAGGAGCGACAGGTACTCAAAAAGCGACTCAATCAGCTCTCCGAGACCTATCAATTCGACTTTATGATCGCGATCGTGGATCAGTACGATACGGTCAAGCTGAGCGATCATGCGGCCATCGTGTACGAAGATCGCTTCGGCTCTGCCCATGACGGCGCGATCCTTGCGCTCGCTCTCGAGGCCGGCAAGATCAGCCTCGTGCCGTATGGCTCCGCACTGGACCTCTTTTCCGATGAAGATCTCGATGCGATCCTCGATCGCATCATTCCGTCGCTCAACGAAAACCGAAACTTGGAAGCGATGGAACTCGCGATCGATCTGGTCGAGACGGTGCTCCGCGATCAAAGCGGCGGTGCGGGATTCGGCGCGACGCCTTCGCAGACCGTGCCGCTCATCCCGAAAGGTTCGTACATCAAGGATCTTCCGCGCGTGGTCGACCAAGGGGACTTCTTGACCCCCGAAGAGGAAGCGGATCTCGAGCGCTTGCTCCGCCGCTTCGTCGAAGAAGGCAAGATCGACGTCGCCATCGTCCTCGTGCGCGGGTATCCGCAGAGCACCATCAAAGAATTTGCGGATGATTATTTCGACTATCAAGGCTACGGCTTCGATACCGAAGCCAATGGCGCCCTTCTCGCCGTCAGCATCGAACCGGGCAACCGTGAAGTCTGGCTCTCGACGCACAAATACGGCGAAGTGATCTTTACGGAAAGCGGAGTCGAGGAGATGCTCGACCGCGTCGTACCGCATCTGAAAAACGCGGATTACAAAAAAGCCGGAGAAGTCTTTGCACAGGTGGTACGGGAGTATCTCAAGGCCGCCGAGGACGGCACGCCATACGATCCCGCCAAGGATGCTGAGGCGCTCCAAGGACTGTTCATCGCGGCGGGCATCGCCTTTGTCGTCACGGCGATCGTCATGGGGATCTGGTACTCCACGATGAAGAACATCCGTCGTGCGACCGATGCCTCGGGCTACTCCGATCCGACCGGTTTGAAGCTCACCTATCAGCAGGATGTCTATCTGCATACCTCGGTGACGCGCGTGCGCAAACAAAGCAGCAACAGCAGCGGCGGTGGGGGCGGCAGCTCCAGCAGCGGACGGTCTCATGGCGGAGGCGGCCGAAGCTTCTAACCATTCAAACATCGGATTCGTTGGCCGCGGGATCACCCGCCGTATCCCGCAAGACGAGTCCATCGTGTCCCGTGACATCCATCCAATCGCTCGACGAACATCGGGCGATTTTTTTTCGAGCATTCTCTTGTATTGTATGTATTATGTTGTATAATACAGGTAATACAACAAAGGGGAAATGCAATGATTCGTATCGATCTCAAGAGCGACACACCGATCTACACGCAACTTCGCAACCAGATCATCTTGGCGATTGCAAAGGGGGAGGTGCAGCCCGGCGATCCGATGCCGACCGTGCGTCAACTCGCAGAAGACCTCGGTGTCAACCCGATGACGGTCAATAAAGCCTATGGAGAGCTCAAGCAGCTCGGCCATCTCGAAACCAACATCCGGCAGGGTGCTACGGTGCGGTCCGAATTTGTACAGCGTGGCGACTACTGGAACGAAACCAAACCCCAACTCGAGCTGTTGATCGCCGAGTCGATTTTGAACGGCATCACGCAAGCCCAGTTTGAATCCGTCGTTCACGAGCTTTACCGCAAATTTCAGGAGGTATCCCGATGATCGTTTTCTTGTCATTTTTACCGGTGTTTCTGATCGTCCTCAGCGTTTTGCATTACAGTTTCCGCTCCGCCGCAAAATACAGCCATGGTCTGTTGCTTCTCGTCGCCGTGCCGCAGGATCAAACGACGTATCCCGATGTACAGCGCGTGGTCAGTGACTACAGACGGAGCCTTCATCGCCTGTCGCTGAGCATGGGGTTGCTCCTGTTCGGATTTTTGGCGCTGATGCTCTTTCCGCCCGTCGGTGACTACGTCGGTCTATTCGTCGTCCTGCTGATGGCGATTTTGATTCTGCCGATTTCTCTCTACAACAGTCATCTCAACCGCTATCGCAATCGATTGCTCGATGTCAAGCGGAGAGAGGCTTGGGTCACGGAGGAGGAGCATGTGCTCCGCGCCGACCTGCAAACCAGCCGTCTCAAAAATCAAAAGACACCGCATAGTCTGCTGTTCGTGATCCCGATTGCTGTCAGCATCGGTATTTTTCTCCTTCTTACCAAACCGCAGATCGGGAGTCTGATGACCATCCTGCTCCTCGCCAACCTTTCCGTTCACTTGGTCAGCCTGATTTTGCACTTGGTGATCGTGCGCAGTCCGGCCAAGTTTTACAGCGAGAACGGAGAGGCGAACCGGAGGCTCAATCAAGAGTATCGGCGCTCCTGGTCGCTAGCGTATCTCGGCGTGTCCTTTGCGCAATGCCTGTTCTTTCTCGGTGTCGCCCAATTGTATCTCGGTCAGTCGGACCCTGTTCACCCGCTGCGTGCGACCACATTCTGGCTCCTGATCATCGCTGCGGGAGTTCTCCCTGCGATTTTGTTCACGCTCGCCTATGCGCGTGTACGGCGTCTGGAAAACCGGTTGCTTCAAGGCTTTGATTTGGGGATCGCTGAGTCGGATCGTCACTTTGTGTACGATGGCATCTGGGGATTTCGCTATTGCAATCCGGACAACCCTGCCGCTGTGGTCCCGAAGCCCCTCGGCATCGGACAGGCGCTCAACATCGGACATCCGAACGGCAGAAGGATCTACCGAGTCGGCAAGGTGTTTGTGATCGCCGTCCTCCTCTGCCTCGCGGTGTTGATCGGATTCGAAGATCTGGTTTCCCCGGTGCTTCAGGTCTCCGACGACGCCGTCGAAGTCACCCGCACGCTCTATCCATATCGGGTTCCCGTCGACCGGATCGCGCGCATCGAATTGCTCGAGAGCCCGGTCGCTGAGCTCAAACTCTTTAGAGTCTTGGGAAGTGCGACCGGCCGATTGCTTCGCGGAGTGTTTGAAACCAAAACCGACGCGGCAGCACGGGTGTATCTCTTCCGTAGGCAAGCGCCACAGATCGTCTTTTATCTCGAAGGCGAGGACGGTAAGACACTTTACTTCAATTACGAGGATCCTGCACAGACCGCTGCGCTTTGGAACCGACTGAAGGAAGTTTTTCCGGATAAGGTGTCGGGCGTAGATCCTGCCGGTCCCCGGCCGTCACAAGCGACGACGCGCGAGGAGCTTCGCGCTCGAATCCGGGCATCGGAGATCGATTATTCCGTCCCGGCGGGAAACGGGTCGCTTCACGCGGTGTTGAATCTCCCATTCACCCCATCCGGAGCCGATGCGACGCCTCCGGTCGTCCTGTTCATCGGCGGTTCGGGGATGTCGACCAAGGCGGGTCCCGCCAATCTCAACTTGGACATCGCGGCGCATCTGCTCGAACATGGGATCGCGACGCTCCGCTACGATGAGCGTGGCGGAGGCGAGTCGGCATCCGTGGTCGATGTCGCCAAGGAAGAAGACATGGTGATCGAAGACTTTGTCGACGACGTGGTCTCGCTGCTTCGTAAGCTTTCCGGAGACGAACGCGTCGGGGATCTCTATATTGCGGGGCATTCCGAAGGTGCCTTGATCGGTGCTCTCGCCGCTCAGCAGGTCCCGGTGAGCGGAATCCTTACGATGGCGGGCGCCGGTCGGCCGATCGACGAACTGATCATGGAACAACTCCGCGCCAATCCGAACAACCCGAAGGAAATCCTCGATACGAGTGAGGCGATCTTGGAAGGACTCAAAAAGGGCGAACGGACGAGCGAGGTGCCGCAAATCCTGATGGCACTGTTTCGTCCTTCGGTGCAGCCATATTTGATCAGCTGGATGAAATATCATCCGGGAGAAGAGCTCGCAAAACTCGGTGATGCCAAGATTCTGATCGTGCAGGGTGCCAACGATATGCAAGTCGGAGTGGAGGATGCCGAGGCGCTTCACGCCGCTACGAAAGGCAAATTGCTCGTGTTCCCGGAGATGACACATATGATGAAGGATTGTACGGTACCGTATTCGGAGATCTACCGCTCGCAGAGCAAGGCTGCGGAATACATCAAGGTCTACCGGGACGACAGTCTCCCGGTCAATGCTCAGCTTCTCGAAGCGATGGTGGACTGGATCCGACATTGATTTGCCGGGGACTCTCGCCAAGCGAGACTCCCGCTCCCGCCGGATCGCCGACGCCCGAGCAATTTTTTCGAAAAAACGCACAAAAAAGGGAGCGATCTCGCTCCCGATGGTGCGCACTAAGGGACTCGAACCCCTGACTTTCACCACGTCAAGGTGACACTCTACCAGCTGAGTTAAGTGCGCAGGCAAGAAGCATTATTGCATAGATGCGGCGAGAATGCAAGTCCTTTTCGGAAAAAGAAAAGGATTTTTTTCAATTCCGTGTTTCTATTGCCTGCGAAACTTCCGCCCGAAAATCCGGCTGGAAAAAAAGAAGGTAATTTAGTATAATGTTCCTACAGCATTTAGGAGGCAAATATGAACAAAAAAGTTCTGTCGATTCTGTTGGTTGCTGTCATGTTGATGGCTCTGCTTGCAGGCTGCGGTGGAAGTACGCAGACTGAGAAGCTGAAAGTGGGGAT